>QMMT01000155.1 GCA_003647385.1 Deltaproteobacteria bacterium | reverse complement strand
GAAAGAGCCCTGGCCATTCTGGGACCGAATGCTGAAAAAATTATTTTCTCTGGTGATAAGGTTGCAGGAAAAAAAGAGGTGGATGATTTTATCAAGAAATTTGATGAAAAACACCGCCTTGATATGGTGAGTCCAACCGTGGCATCTCTTTTTATCGGAAACGATGACTGGCCGTTCCCGGTTCCTATAATAAAAGACGGTGAAAGATGGTTTTTCGATGTAGCGGCCGGGAAAGAAGAGATTTTAAATCGCAGAATAGGCGGGAATGAGCTTGATGTTATCCAGGTAATGCAGGCCTATGTGGAGGCCCAGTTCGAGTATGCGAGTAAAGACCGTGATGGTGACGGAATTCGGGAATTTGCCCGGCAGATTAAGAGTGACAAAGGAAAAAAGAATGGGTTGTACTGGCCGGTAAAAAAAGGTGGAAAACTGAGCCCGTTTGGCCCCTTAATTGCCGAGGTCAGAAGTGAAAGGGATGAAGTAAACGCCAATAAGATCCAACCCTATCATGGCTATTACTATAAAATTATCACACGACAGGGGGAAAAAGCTCCCGGCGGAGCCTATGACTATGTAGTCAACGGCAATATGATCCTGGGATTCGCCCTGGTTGCCTGCCCGGCAAAATATGGGGCTTCCGGAATCATGACGTTTGCCGTCAACCAGGAGGGCATCGTCTATGAAGTGGATCTTGGTGAAAAAACATTGCAGATTGCCACGGGGAAAATTAAATACGACCTTGATAAAACCTGGCAAAAAGTAATCGACCTGGATCTGGATAATGGATAGAAAAGAATCCAAACACAATTGTGAACTATCGTTGCATTATAATCGTTTAATCTACTTAAGAATGAGTTTTAAAAGGAGAACCATATGTATGAAATAATTGCAGACCCCGAAGAGTATCAGATCGATCATCTTATCAATGGTACCGGTAACGCAAATATCGAACTTTCCAAAGAAGAAAGGGATAAATGGGCCGGTGAAATTGTAAATTTCAGCGAAAAATTGACTGAATTTGCAAAAAAATCTAAGGAACTTGCAATGCTTCTATCGGGAGAAGAAAAGATCTCTACGACTCCTGCTTCATTAAAAACGTTAAAAATTCAATTGTTTATGATTAATGATGCCTTAAGTACAGCCATTGAAATTTCTGATAAACTTGAATCTGATATTATAAAAAAATAAATAAATCAGGATAACGTTTTCTGCCGCAACAAATGGTCTGTGAGTACAATTGCCATCATAGCCTCACAGACCTTGTTAATCCTGGGGATCGCACAGATATCATGCCGGCCTTCAGTTGAAATCATACTGGCATTGCCTTTTTCATCGATGGTCTTCTGGGATTTTAAAATAGAAGGGATGGGTTTGATATGAGCCCTTGCAATAATGTCATCTCCGTTTGAAATCCCTGCCAGAATACCCCCGGAATGGTTTGTTTGAAATTTTTCCGGTAAAATCTGGTCATTGTTCTCAAAGCCTGTCATTTGTGCCGCACTCGTTCCTGCACCTATTTCAACGGCTTTGACAGCGCCTATACTCATTAAACCCTTGGCAATATCTGCATCAAGCTTATCAAAAACAGGTTCTCCTAAACCAGCAGGTACATTGGATACAATAATTTCGACTATTCCTCCTAAAGAGTCACCCTGTTTTTTAACCTCTTTTATTATTTCTTCCATTTTTAGGGCTGCGTTTAAATCCGGACATTGCAGATCATTTTTTTCTTTTTCAGATATATCATCCATCTGCTTGGCCCTGATGCCTCCCAGTTCAAGGGTATAGCTTTTAATATTTATATTGTACTGATCAAGTACCAGTTGGGCCACCGCACCTGCTGCAACTCTTGCAGCCGTTTCCCTTGCAGAGGCTCTTCCACCCCCTCTGTAATCTCTGATGCCATACTTAGCCTGGTAGGTGTAATCACCATGACCCGGTCGATAAATAGATGCAATATCATCATAGGATTTCGATTTTGCATCCTTGTTTTCGATCATGATCATAATGGGAGTCCCGGTGGTTTGCTCTTTGAATGTACCTGATACAATAATGGGGCGGTCGGGCTCTTTTCTTTTTGTACCCGATATCCCGGCCCCGGGCTTTCTTTTATCAAGGGCTTTTTGCAGAATGGTCTCATCAATTGTAATACCCGGAGGACAACCTTGAATTATAACACCGATGCCTTTGCCATGTGATTCTCCAAAGGTGGTAATATTAAATGCTTTTCCAAAACTGCTGCCTGACATTAAGATAGTCTCCTGTTAATTATATCTACTATTTTTTTAGGCGTATGATATGTCGTGTCAATTTTTAGATGAGACGTCTTCTCATATAATGGCCTTCTTAAGTTTAACCCTTCATCTGTTTCTTTTATAATATTATCATGGGTAAGCGCTGGTCTGGTTTCCTTGCTTTTCTTATCGGTATTTAATCTATGCAAAATTGTTTTAAGATCTGCATCAAGCCAGACACAGAAGCCATTCTTTTTTATAAACATTTGGTTCTCAGGATGAATGATAATTCCACCGCCTGTGGCAATCACTGCAGTTGTATTGTTTTGAGTGGTAAAAAGCATCTCTTTTTCGAGTTGTCTAAAATTTTCCCACCCATACTTTTTTACAATTTGTAAAACACTCAATCCGGTATGTTGTTCAATGAGCCGGTCAGTATCGATAAAATCTAAATGAAGGCATTCAGCGAGCAGTTTGCCAATGGTAGTTTTACCGGTACACCGATAGCCAATAAGAAATATTTTCATTACATTATCTTTACAAGCTTTCTAAAATCTGCCAAAAATTTGGAAAAGATTTTTCAACACATCTTTCATTTTCAATTTCCATACCCGGGACAATAAGGCCTGGTAGAGAAAATGCCATGGCAATTCTGTGATCATTAAAGGTCTCTATTCTTGCTCCATTTGGCTCACCGCCGGTGATTTCTAGACAATCTTCTCCCTGGTTTACCCGTATACCCATTTTTATAAGTTGTGAAGAGACAGCATCAATACGATCACATTCTTTTTCACGCAAATGTTTTATATTGGTAATTCTGGTTTTTCCTTTAGCAAAGCTTGCCACAACGGCAATGGCAGGAACAGCATCCGGTGTATCAGACATATCCACATCAATACCGATAAGGTTTGATCCGCAAATACCAATCTGGTTATTTTCAATTTTAAGCGTGCATCCCATTTGTTCTAAAATTCTAATTTGTTTTAGATCTCCCTGTAAAGAGTTCTGGCAGATATTTTTAATCCATATCATTTTCTTTGTAATCGCACCTATTGCCCAGAAATAACCGGCATTTGAAAGATCGGGTTCAACAATAAAATTTCCATGAATATAAGACTGTTGTCCCAAGCCCCTGTATCGTGTCATATCAATTTGATGAGCTGTAACCTTAAATTTTTTCATAATATCAATGGTCAAATCAATATAGGGAGATGATACAGGCGGCCCCAAAAGTGTGATATCAAGGCCTTTTTTCATCACGGCACCCATCATCAAAAGGGAGGATAAATATTGACTGCTATTGGAGCAATCAATATTTATCCTCCCCCCTTCCCTGCTGTTTCCCTTGATATAAATAGGCGGGGTACCATTTTTATTCTCTGATTTTGCCTGAATTCCTATCATGCTTAAAGCTTCAAGCAACTCGATCATTGGGCGTTCACACAATCGCTTGTCGCCTGTGAGTACATATTGGGTATTTCCAAGCGCTGCAATTCCACAAAGAAGCCTCATGGAAGTGCCGGAATTGCCGAGATAAATATCTTTATAATAACCTTGAGGGTTTTCTCCAAACCCTTTAACCTGGGAATGGCTGTTTTTTATCTCATCAATCTTTGCACCCATTTGTTTAAGTGCATCACGGGTCAAAAAAATATCATCACTTTTCAGCAGATTTTCAATATTTGATGTTCCTTTGGAAAGGGATGCACAAATTAACATGCGGTGGGAGATGGATTTTGAACCCGGAATCACAACAGACTGTTCCTGGATTGTTTTTGGCTGGATTAATTTCAAATTAACTTTCTCCATTTCTAACGGCGTTCCGCATCAGTTTGATATCAGGTGATATACCAGTCCAGAATTTAAACTGGGCCGCGCCCTGATACAGAAACATGGAAAGCCCGTCTATTGTCGTAGCCCCTTTTTTTTGTGCTTCTACCAACAGCCTTGTTCTCAAAGGGGTATACACGATGTCCATAATTACCATACCTGAATTTATGTGATGAGACGGAAACGAAAGGGTTTGAACATCTGGAGACATGCCGATGGATGTCGTGTTAATAACAATATCTGCATTTATTTTATTTTTTGTTTTGATGGTATCCATTGGCATAAAATCAGCCTGATATTTTTGAGCCAGACGTTCACCTCTCTCTTGGTTCCTGTTAATAATAACGAGATGGCCTTTGGCTTTTTGTAACCCGTATGCAACTGCATGAGCTGCTCCACCAGCACCAATAATACATATTTTTTTATCCTTGATGCCATAGGATTTTAAAGGGGTAACTGCAGCCTTAAAATCGGTATTATATCCCAAAAGTTTTCCATTCTCATTTACAATAGTGTTGACCGCACCAATGGCAATTGCGTCCTCATCAATCCAGTCAAGATGTTCCATTACAGATTTTTTGTACGGTATTGTAACTGAAGCTCCTTTGAAATTTAAAGTTCTCAATGCAGTGATACCTTTTGAGATCTCATCAATTTTAAAGGCAAGATAAACTGCATTAATTTTATGGTGTTGAAAACAGGCATTGTGAATTGCAGGGCTTTTGGAATGTCCAATCGGATTGCCCAAAATGCCGTAAAGATGTGTGGTTGAATCCATCATGCATCCTCTTTAACAAAAATCGGATATGAGCCAAGTATTTTCAATGAAAGACTAACCTTTTTAATTTCATCAATGGTGTTTAAAACAAGTTTGTCGTGTTGATGTCCTTGAATATCAAGAAAAAAATAATAACTCCAATTATGGCGGCGTGTGGGTCGGGATTCAAGTTTCAGCATATTCAACCCTGCCCTGTCCACAGGTTCAAGCGTTTTAAATAAGGCACCCGGTACATGGGATGTGGCAAACATGATAGATGTCTTATCCTTTCCGGTCTGTTCTGGTATGTTTTTACCAATGATAAGAAATCGTGTAATATTTCCTGCATGATCTTCTACCTTTGATTCTACTGTCTGCAAGTCATAAAGATGAGCAGCCTGTCTGCTCGCAATAGCTGCTATGCTCTTGTCTTGAGATGCAAGAAGCGCGGCCTTTGACGTACTGCTGGTTTCAACTATGTCAGCAGAGGCAAATTTTTTATTAATCCAGTCTTTACATTGGGCAAGCGCTTGAGGGTGTGAATAGATTTTTTGAACATCTTCTGGTTCACCGGTTATGGAAAGTAAATCATGAGAAATAGGTTCATAGTGTTCTGCACAAATATTCAGATCAAAATCGGCAAACAAATCAAGCGTATGATTTACCGCTCCTTCTATTGAGTTTTCCACAGGAACGACGCCGAAATGGCTTTGTTTTTTTTCTACTTCTCTAAAGACATCATATAAATTCGGCTGTTCAATAAATTTGCCGGAATGTTCGAAATGTGACAGTGCTGCGATATGTGTATAGCTTGCTTCAGGGCCGAGAAAGGATATGGTTTTTGGCTTTTGAATCTCTCGGGTAGCCGTAATGATGACATTGAAAAAATATCTTAATAATTCCTTATCAACAGGTCCTTGATTCATTTTAGACAG
>QMMT01000154.1 GCA_003647385.1 Deltaproteobacteria bacterium | reverse complement strand
CTGTAAAATGGTGGAAGCCGGAGGTTCGGTTGATACAAAATTTGTCCGTTATAACCTTGAAAGAGCTTATTTGATAGGGTATGCAATGGAAAATGGTATGATTGTCGGGAACTCAAGCTTAAAGCATCCAAGAGAAACATTCATTCAAAGACTGAATACCATTACCGGCCTTAATTTTAGTCACTTTGTTGAAAGAGGCTATACGTCAGTCCGTCCTGAATACCGGGCGCTGGGTGTGGGTGCAAGACTGCTGAAAGGGCTGACAAAAAGGGCGGGGCACTATAAGATTTTTTCCATCATCAGTGAAGACAATACGGCCACTCACAAGATTGCCATAAAGAATAAAACAAAGAAAATTGCTGTATACTACAGTGAAAAAGCTGGTAAGAAATTGGGGGTATGGATGCCCGAGCAGATGATTGATAAAAACTGGGAATTTAAAATATGAATATTGGTGTTTTAACAATTAATGATTTTTCTTTTCATCCCAACATGCGTTTGAGGCAGGCGGCGGCAGAATCAGGTCATGACATCACTTTGATCAATCCCTATGATATACTCTGTTCCCTGGGACACAGCCGTTTTGGATTCACTATTGAAAATATATCAAAAGAGCTGGACGTCATCATGCCCCGGCAAGGATCTCCCATGGGAGATTATGGCCTGGTTCTTCTGCGCCAGTTCATGCATTCAGGGCTGTCTCTTGTGAATGGCCTTCAAGGGGTGACGATTGCAAGGAACCAGTTTGTCACCCTTCAGAAGCTTGTTTCATCGAATCTTCCGGTACCGTCAACCTTATTTATCACAAAGCCGGATTCATTTTTACAGGCAGTAAAACACCTGGGAGGATTCCCGGTGGTGATCAAACAGGTGGATGGAATGGGCGGGGATGGGGTGATTAAGGTAAACCACAAGTCTGAAGCCATCGCCTTTTTAGACCAGCATCTAAAAAATAAAAAGGGTCTTCTTGTCCAGGAGTTTATACCGCCCCGGGAACGAACGGATATCAGAGTGCTGGTAATAGGAGAAAAAATAGCCGGTGCCATGGCGCTTGTGCCTGACGGTCAGGATTTCAGGACCAATATTCATCAAAAAGGTCATGCCAGGTCTGTTGACTTAAAAAAATCTTTGGCAAAGCTTGCGCTTAAAGCTGCAAGAGCATGTCACCTTGAAATAGCCGGCATTGATTTTATTGTTGAAAAAGGTTGCGCTCCTCTGATAATTGAGGTTAATTACTCACCAGGGTTCAAAGGACTTGAGACGGCAACCGGGCAGGATATTGCAAAGCAGGTCCTGGATTATGTCACATCAACCTATAATAAGTAGTGTCTGACCTGATATTATGAGAATTTCCAAGTTTAATCTGATTCAAGATAAAGAAAATATAAAAGCGACGGCCATGGTATCCTTTGAGGACTGTGACCAGCCTGAAAAGCAAATTTTTATCAAGACATCAAACACTTATGGAAAAGGGTTTGATGTCAACCCCCATGCTTTTTTAGTGGGCTGTCTTTTGCCGGCCCTTTATTTCGGGGAAAAAAGAATTGTAATGGATGAAAATATCTGTCCTTTTTTAAAAGAAGGTCTTGAAACCGCCATGCATATCCTTTTTGACTGGACAAAGGGACAATATACTCCTTTGAAGATAGAAACGCCGACAGCATCTGAAACCAGGCAGATTACAATACCCAGGGCTGCCATGTTCATGTCAGGCGGGGTGGATTCTTTGGCAGCATTGCGGATAAACCGGCTCCATTATCCCCAAAGTCATCCGGGGTATGTCAAAGATGGCTTTTTCCTTCATGGATTTGATATTGGTGGAGTGGTTGAGCGGGGGATGAAATACCCTGTTTTTGACAGAGCTGTGGACGCTATTTCAAAAATTACCCATGATGCAAAGCTTTCGCTGATACCGGTTTATACCAATATCAGGCATCTGTGTGATGAAAGGGTGCTGTGGCTGGATTCTTTTTTCGGCGCTGTTCTGGCAGCCATTGCTCATTCTTTTGCAAGCTCAATTGATCTGGTCTTTATCGGGTCTTCCTACGACATACCCAATTTGCACCCCTGTGGCTCACACCCGCTTCTTGATCCTGAATACTCTTCTTTGGATCTTCGGATAAGGCACAGGGATTACCAGCTTTCCAGAATCGAAAAAATAAAGATTGTGTCTCAATGGGATGTGGCATTTCAAAATTTCAGGGTCTGCCTTGCCAATGTTCCTGATCGTTTAAATTGCGGCAATTGTGAAAAATGTGTCCGAACCATGACGGAGTTGACGGCCCTTGGACTGCTTCATAAGACCCGGGCCTTTGTGGAAGATGAAATCACACCTGCGCACATCGCTCAGTTTGATATTACCATCAGGGTTCGACCGCCATTTTACAGACCCCTGATTCCATTGCTCCGGGAACAGGGAAGAGATGACCTGGCCCGGGCCATTGAAAAACAACTAAAGGGAGTAATATGAAAAAGTTTTCTGTATTTATACCTTTGGTTAATATAATAGGTGCCATTTTTACCTTTCTTTATTTTGTATTCATATTACCCGCATATGAGATTCCTTCTGAAATCCCTGAATATTTTGATCTTCTTTATTTTGTCATTGCAACCTCTATCCTCACCCTTGGATTTTTTCTGTTTACCCGGAAATCTTTGAAAACCCTTTTTGAAATTGCCTATGGAAATCTGGATATTAAAACTCTGGAACAATCTGAAATATACCGTTTCCAGGCAAGCGCCCTCCAGTACCCCCTGATAGTCAGTATAGTCACTTTTGTGGCCTGGATCACAGCCGGGTTTATATTTGGATTCATGCAACACATTATTGCTGCAAAAATTTTTCAAGCCAAGATACCGGATCTTATTTTCTGCCTGAGAAGATTTTTAGGCATTTCTCTTCTCGGTGGCGGTATTACCACCATGATTCTTTATTTTGTGCTGGAAAGCGCCTGGCGGTCATACATACCCAACTTTTTCCCGGACGGCAATTTAAGTCATGTTAAACATGTCTTTAAACTCAATGTGCAAAAACGGTTTCTGATCGTTTTTCTTGGCATTACCTGTATTCCTTTTCCCATTATCGGCATGACCATTTATTCAAAGGTAATGGCGCTGAATATGGCAGATGCCATAAAAAGGGGCCATATCATATCTTCCATGGTGGGTGAACTGGTATTTATTATTGCTGTTTCTCTGGCCATTTCATTGATATTGGCCTATCTGCTTTCAAAAAGCATATCTGTTCCGCTTCTCAGGATCAAAGATGCCATAAAGGAGGTCGAGAACAATAATTTCAATACCCGGGTTGAGATTGTTTCCAATGATGAAATCGGGGAAGTGGCCGAGGGATTTAATTTAATGATCAAAAGTCTTAAAGAGAGCCAGGAAGTCAGAGATTCTTTTGGGAAATATGTCTCCAAGGAAATCAGGGATGAGATTATTGCCGGGAACACTTCCCTTGATGGAGAAATGAAACGGGTAACCCTGCTTTTTTCTGATTTGAGAAATTTTACAGGTCTGGTGGAAAAAAATCATCCTAAAAATGTCGTCAAGATCATGAATCAGTACTTTAATGAAATGACCCTGGCTATAAAGGACTACAGGGGCTTGATACTGCAATATGTCGGAGATGAAATCGAAGCTGCCTTTGGCGCGCCGGTGGGTTTTGATGATCATCCGGAAATGGCGGTAAAGGCAGCTCTGGAGATGCGAAAGCGCCTGGCCATGCTGAATAAAAAACTGGAAGATCAGGGTTTTGAACCCCTTGCCCATGGCATTGGTATTCATTCGGGAGCCGTCCTTGCCGGGAATATGGGCAGTCAGGAATGGAGAACCTATACCCTGACAGGGGATACGGTTAATTCCGCTTCCCGTATTGAAGGTCTGGCAAAGACCTATGACTGTGACATCATTTTAAGTCAGACGACGTATAACCTCTTAACAGAATCCTATCACACGAAGCAGCTTGCCCCTGTCAAAGTTAAAGGCAAGGAAGATGAACTGATTGTCTATAAGCTTTTGTCATAAAATTACCTGTTTTGAATCCTGGTATGAAGATGGCGGATACGGCTGCTTAATACCATGCAGATTTTTAAAGCAATCCTGGGGTATTCCATGGCGGTTTCCTTGAATTCCTGTTGATGAAGGATGAGAAAACGTGAGTCTTTTGTTGTCCGGACAGTTGCGGATCTGGGTTCATTTTCAATTAAAGCCATTTCCCCGAATGAATCGCCTTTTTGAATACTGTCGAGCACCATTTCGGTCCCATCCATGAGTTCTTTTATAACTTCTACCTCTCCATTGATGACCAGAAATACCGTCTCACCTACATCATTCTGTTTGATAACAGTCCTGCCTTCAGGATAATTAAGTTCTTTTGTCACTGCTGCTATGGCTGCCAGCTCAGAAGGACTTAAGTCAGAAAAGATTTCAATATCTTTTAAAAGAAGTATCTTTTCACCAAGGGAAATTTTGGTTGACTTTATCCTCTGGGGATTTTTTGACCCTTTGTTGTCCTTCATCAGCACCATTTGTACTTCCTTTAAAATGTTTATATTGATTGAATTTTCTAACTTTTTGAGCAGTCCATTTCCCTCGATAAGGGAGGGGTCATCACGGGTAAGACTAAGTCCCATGACAACATCCACCCAGTCTTCAGAAGATAGTAGTTTTGCAATGACTTGTTTCCCTTCAGGGTCAAATCTGGGGATCCGGGCAACTTTTTCTCCTTCAATCAACGCCATGGCAGGCGTCGGACTTTCTATAAGTGGAAGCATGATATTTAAAAGCCGGCGGTCCATGATATCGCTCAAAAGTTCAATGGCATTTGCTTTCTGGCGTGAATCCGGCGAGAAAATTCCTCTCCAGGCTGTTTTCATCCTGCCCGTCTTATCTCGTATCGCCAGAACACGGATAATATTTTCAAGGGCAAGCTCTTTTTGCTGAATCATGTGTTCTATGGCAAGATCTCGCATCTTTCCTTTGGGTCTTTTTTCAAGATTCTGGCTCATGGCAAGATAAGCATAACATTTATCCATATTTTTTTTGGCAAACATAAAGATATCTAACTCTTTGATATCAAGGGTTTCCAGCAGTTCAAAAAGGCCTCTGCGAATCCGGGTGCCCGGCAGGCTCAAAGATTCAACCAGGATACTGTTATTGCAGTATTCAGATTCCCTGATCTTTTGTTTGGCAAATTCATGAATCGTGCCTGATTTGTCAGCGATCAGCAGTATGGCTTTTTTTAAGGAGAAATCATCATTAATTTCAAGCGCATCCAGTGCTGCCATTTTAACGTTTTTATAGTCATGGGAAAGATAGGAATAAATAACAGCGTTTAATTCTCTGGCCCTCAGCCGGGACAGGGCTCGGATAATATCGGGAATAATTGGGTCAATATCATGCATGGCCAGAATTTTTAGTAGGGTATCAATATATTCTCTTTTCCCACTCAACCCGGCACTGACAATTCCGGACTGTCGATCCTTGATATCTTCTGATCCGATCCATTTGTCAATTAAGGGACCGTATTGTTCGGGATTTTCCGGAAAGAGGCAGGCGGTTGCAAATCCCCTGACCACCGGGTGCGGGTTTTTGATATACGGGGTAATATCTATTCCTTTTATGGACGGTGCACTCTGCTGAGAGAAAATTTTCAGAATGGCAATGGTCACCTCAGGTTTTTCAGGGTCAATAAATGACATCAGATCCTCTAAATGAGTTTTATGACCCTGGGGGGACATCATTTTGATCAGCGT
>QMMT01000153.1 GCA_003647385.1 Deltaproteobacteria bacterium | reverse complement strand
GTATTGCATCCTGCCAGGAAAAAGAGTCCAAAAGAAATCACGAGGATAATTTTAAAATAGTTCATTTTGCACCTCTTGTCTTGAATTTAATAATAAAAAATGATGTTCACTTATTATAGCTTTTTTTTAGAACAGCCTCAACAAGACAAATGACATTTTTTTTAAAATTGGTATACATGTTTTTGCCGAAAGATTCAGCATCACTGCCAAAAATGATACCAAGACCCAGAGCGTTGGGCCGGGGAGGTCTTTTTTTGGAAAGTGCATTAAATTTTTCCCACCCTGCTATTGCACCAGAGGTCTGGTCTGAAAAGGATTCTATTCCAAACCCATGTTCCTTAAAAATATGGGACATGATATTCCAGGATTCAAGAAATGATATAGAGGATTTGTCTGCCCAGGGAACAGGAAGAAGAAGGGGATCGTTTTCACCCTTTGCTATTTCATGCAGCAGCACTTTCCCACCGGGTTTTAACACCCTGAAAAATTCTTTGGCTGCTGCTACTTTGTCTTCAATATTCATTAAAATATGCTGGCATAAAACAGCATCAAATGTATTGTTTTCAAAGGGCAGTTCAAGAATGGAACCCTGTTGGAAAGAAGCAAGGGTTTCAAGATGGGTACATTGGGTTAAAAATGTTGCCGCTTCAATGAATTTGTCTGCAAGGTCAACGCCGATAACTCTGCACTTAAATTGTCTGGCAAGAAGTCTTGTCGATCCTCCTATCCCGCAGCCGGCATCAAGAAACAGTGTATCAGGAACCAGGGCATCAGAGGAGATGTTTAATTTTTTGAATAGTTCAATGCTGGACCGGGCGCCGCCGGTATGGATCTGATCAATGGGGGAAAGGTCTTTTAATTCAAGATTTGAAAGATCTTTACCAGCTTTGATTAAAGCCGCTTTAATATTCTGGGTGAGGTGATCTGAATTATAGTGATTTTTTATTTCTGATTCCATAGTAGAGACTTAAAGGTGTGAGATGTAATCAGTGAGATGTGAGAAAAATTTCATATCTCACTGACCTAAATAATGTTTTAAGATTTAAGCTCTTCAAGGCCGCCAAAAAAATCAAGTGCTTCTGGATTTTTTAATGCATCCTTGTTTTTCACTTCTTTTCCTTCAATCGTTTTTTTAACAGCCAGTTCCACTTTTTTCATGTTAAGCGTATAGGGAACATCCGGACATTCAATAATTTTAGCCGGGACATGTCTCGGAGACGCATTGGCCCTGATGTCTGCCCTGATTGTATTTTGAAGCTCATCCTTAAGGTCAAATCCTTTTGCCATTTTGACAAAGAGAATGACTCTCACATCATTGTTCCAGGATTGTCCCACAATTACAGAGTCTTCAAGCTCTTCCATGGCATCGAGCCGGCGGTAGATTTCAGCGGTACCGATTCTCACGCCACCAGGATTGAGAGTGGCATCGGACCTGCCGAACATGATTACGCCGCCGTGTTCGGTTACCATGATAAAGTCACCATGGGTCCAGATTCCGGGGTACTCATCAAAATAGGCGGAGTGGTATTTGGAACCGTCTTCGTCCCCCCAGAAAAAAATCGGCATGGAAGGAAAGGGCGCTGCACAGACAAGTTCTGCCTGCTGCCCCACTACGGGTTTGCCGCTCTCATCATAGGCATAAACTTTCATGCCAAGACCGCGGCATTGAAGTTCTCCTGTATAGACAGGGCCTATTGGGTTGCCCAGTGCAAAACAGCCGTTAAGATCTGAACCGCCTGAAATGGAAGCCAGCTGAAGGTCTTCTTTGACTTCATTATAGATGAATTCAAAGTTTTCATCTGAAAGAGGCGATCCGGTTGAAAGAACCGATTTTAAGGCAGACAGGTCAAATTGTTTGCCAGGTTTAACCCCTGCAGTCTTTAATGCTTCAATATATCCTGCGCTGGTACCGAAAACCGTAACCTTTTCATCCTGGGCCATTTTCCATAGCGCATCGGGTCCAGGGTGAAAGGGGTTCCCGTCAAAAAGGACAAGGGAGGCACCCACACTTAAAGAACAGGTCAACCAGTTCCACATCATCCAGCCACAGGTAGTAAAATAAAAAATAGTATCTTCTTCTTTTAAATCCGTATGAAGGACCAGCTCTTTTTTCTGATGCAAAAGAACACCGCCCACACTCTGCACCATACATTTGGGAAGTCCGGTTGTCCCGGAAGAATACATGATGTAAAGCGGATCATCAAAATCCATCTGTTGAAAATCTATCTTATCTGCATCAGGATCTTTAAAAGCATCAAACATCACTGCATTTGGAAGGTTGCTGATATCCGGCTCCTCTGACACATAGGGGATCACGACAATCTTTTCTATGGAAGGAATTTCTTTAACAATTCCGCCGATTTTATTAATGCTGTCTAAGGGTTTGCCTTTAAAAAAATATCCGTCCGCCGTAAACAATACCTTTGGCCGGGTTTGGCCAAACCGGTCCAAGACCCCTTTGATACCAAAATCAGGAGAGCAGGAAGACCAGATAGCACCCAGACTTGTGGCTGCCAGCATGGCAATGATGCTTTCCGGCATATTCGGGACAAATCCAACGACTCGGTCGCCTTTTTGTATGCCAAGTTTTTTTAAAGAGGCTGCTGTTTTAGCCACCTCATCATAAAGCTGGTTATAGGTCAGGGTTCTTCTAACTAAATCCTCACCCCGGAAAATTAAGGCAAGGTTGTCATTTTTAAACTGCAACAGGTTTTCAGCAAAATTTAGTTTGGAATTAACAAAAAATTTAGCCCCGGGCATTTTGCCTGGATCATCAATGGCTTTGTCATAGGATTTAGAGGCTTTGATATCAATAAAATCCCAGGTGGTTGCCCAGAAATCTTCAATATTGTCCACAGACCATTCCCACAGGGAGGCATATTCTTTAAAGTTTTTGTTGAATTTTTCATTCACAAGCGTCATGAAGCGGTACATGTTGGTACTTTTAATTCTCTCTTCAGACGGCTGCCACAAAAGTTTTGACATTTTTATTATCTCCTTATTCATACAGAACGGCAAGTATGGTGGCTTTTGGGGTTTTTGCAGTTATAAAATGGGACGTTGTTGACAAGTAGTAGGCACTGTCACCGGGTTCAAGATCATAGGTTTTTTTTCCAATGGTCAGGTTGACAACCCCGTCAAGAACAAAAATAAACTCTTCCCCGTTATGGACGGATATTTCTTTTTCTGTTGTTTTTTCTAACTGAACAATGAGCGCTTCCATGTGGCGTCCCTGAACTTCAGGGGCCAGACTCATATAGGAATAAACATTCTTTTTGCTGGTTTTCGAGGTGGAACGGGAAATCTGTTTTCTGTCATTTTTTCTGGTGATTGAATACAGCTTGGTTCCCAGGCCTGATACCAGCCGGCCTACCACAGAATCCAATGCCTTGGAAAGTTTCATTACCGTTCCAAGCTGTGGTTTTACTTGTCCGCTTTCAATGTCTTGAAGTCTTTTTATGTCAAATCCTGTCAGATTAGAAAGATCCTCAATGGAAATGCCCCTTTCTTCTCTGAGCTGCTGAATACGTTTGCCAACTTCATCCACATCGCCTTTCTCACCATTTTTTATGTTTCCGGTGAGATCTTCAAAATAATCTACATTGATATGAGGGATTTTATCTTTTTTTTCCATAACATCTCCTTGTCATCATTATTTAGGAAAATTTTGATCCGGTGTTTCACCCAGCTTTTCCTTAACGTTTGCAAGTCCGGGTCTGGCATACTCCATATGGCCTTCCTTAAGCGTTCTGCCGTTGATCATGGCCTCACTTCTTAATCTTTTTCCCACCGTTTTTTCCAGTTGTTTTCCCAGCCAGAGGATTCTGTCAACATCATATCCATGTTCTATACCCATTTCATCAATTTGTACAAGCGTATCTTCAAGACAGACCAGTCCCACATATCTTTCATCATCATAGTAATAGTCACCCGTACCTTTGATGGGTCGGTCATCAATGAAATTGGCAGGCTGCCCGCCCAGGCCCCCAAGGGTGGCTTCAAAATGGCAGATGCCTGCCTGGAGTGCTGCCAGGACAGAGGCTGATGCCACGCGTTTGGTTTCATGAAAATGGGCAATGTGAAGGCTTGTATTCGGGATTTCATCAAGGATCATGGAAAAATACCGGTAGACAGCGGCTGCTGATGCCGACCCGTCATGATCGGCGTGCTCAATATCGCTGGCACCAATATCAAGCCAGTGTCTGGTGAATTTTACGGCATCTTTCAGTTCTGTTGCACCGCCGATGGGGCTTCCCCAGATGGTGCTCACCGTACCGCACATCTTGATGCCCGCAGCCGAACATTTTTTAATACATCTTTCAGCTTCAGCCCAGTAATCGGGAAGCGTCGTGCCTGAATTGGCAAAGTGGTGCTGTTCTTCGGTGGAAACCATCATCAACACCCTGTCCGGGCCTACGCCTCTTTTCTTAAGTTCAATGGCCCGGTCAACGGAGGGTTCCCGGATGGTGATGGCGGTTAACACGACGTCCTCCATGTTAATACCTTTTTTAGCGGCACGACCTACAAAATTATCACTTCTTAGATGAGCTAAAAGTTTTTCGGCATCACTGAATTGGGGCATACTTCTGGGATTCCCCAGGTTGGTGACTTCAATGTTGCGGCATCCTGCAAAAATCAGTTCTTCAAGATAGGTGATTTTTGCCTCGGTGGAAATAAATTTTTCAAGATGCTGGAATCCATCCCGCACGGTAATATCTCCAATGGTTACTTTTTTGGGCATCCTTGGAAAGATTTTCCAATAATCATATTCTGTCATCTTAAGTTCTCCTTATCGTTTAAAATCTTAAATTGTCTAAAATCTTAAATTTCCAAATGTCGGGTCGCCAATGGGTTTTATCAAGCTTACTTCAAACGCCATGGCAAGCCAGTCCCTGATCTCTGAAAATTTTAGAACACGATCATTTAAAAGCCGGGAAGCACAGAAAAAAGGATGGGCTTCGCCGTCATATTTATCAATCATTTTTTGCTGGAACTCATTTATTTCATCCGGGGTCATGGTGTTGCCCATGGCCTTTCGTTTTGCCTGCTCAATACTTAAAAGAACACCACCGGCACTCTTTCCGCTCATCACACCGGTTCTTGCTCTCATGGTTGAAAACAAAAAGTTGGGTTTATACCCCCTGCCGCACATGCCGTAATTGGCCGCACCATTGTCAGGGCCTATGACCAGCTGAATCCTGGGTACCTGGGCACAGGAAACTGCTCGAACCATGTCGGCACCGAATTTTCCGATTCCGGCATGTTCCGAGTCAGAGCCGATCATGTAGCCGGGTGAACTCTGGATAAAGAGCAAAGGGATCTTTTCATAGGAACACCGGACCACCCATTCTGCCACTTTTTTGGCAGCTTCATGGAAGATAATTCCCGCTGCATTAGAGCAGATAACACCAATGGGGAATCCTTTGATCCGTATTTTTCCCGTTAAAATATTTGTACCCCGGCCCGGGGCAAAATTTTTCTTGCTTTCAATAAACTGTGATCCATCTGCAATGGCTTCAAGAAATTTTAACCCGTTAATTCCCTGGTGGGGGGAGGTGGGCAAAGTATCATAGATGGTATCAGGGGAAACTTCAGGTTTTTGGGGCTCATATTTATGAAGATGGATTTTCTGTGGTGACGTCAAAGAGAGCAGCTCTCTTACCTTTGCAACGGCCTGAGTCTGGTCGGCGCATAAATGGTCAGCCCCCCCGGAAATCTCCGTATGAACTCTGGCGCCACCTAAGTTTTCTGCAGAGATTTCTTCACCCGTAGCCATTTTTACAAGAG
>QMMT01000152.1 GCA_003647385.1 Deltaproteobacteria bacterium | reverse complement strand
TTTTAATCCTTGATGATGAGGCAAGCATTCGCCAAAGCATTGCAGCTTATATGGAAGATGAGGGATATATTGTTTTTAAGGCAGCAAGCGGTGAACAAGCCCTTGAAATAATAAAGGACAACTTCATTGATGAAGCCGTCGTTGATATCCGGCTCCCGGGAATTGATGGGAATACATTTATGATTGAAGCAATAAAAATTCTTCCTGATATAAAATTTGTGGTCCATACCGGCTCAGCCGATTATATACCGCCGGATTCAGTGAAAGCTTTAGGGGTGACATCTGGCAAGGTCCTGATTAAGCCTACAAGCGATCTTGCGGTGCTGCGTGACGCATTAGAGGAGCAGTATTAAGGTTTAAAAATGGGAAGATAGGTAAATATGCAAATTTTAAATCCCTCCCGATGGTACCTGCACCCTGTTTTTATTTTTGCCTGTTCTATTTTTGCTTTGGCCACATTTCTCGTGATGACGGTCAGTTGGTACATGGAAATCACATCAGCCCTTGAAGTGATTATTTTAAAGTTTCATATTGATCCAAAATTGATTTTTCCTTCAAAGACCGGAATGACCATACTGGTCTTAAGTGCCTTGATTGCAGTGGTGTTGATCGGCATCCTTCTGGCATTTATTTATTACCAGAAAACGGTTAATCTTTTCAGGCTTCAGCATAATTTTATCTATAATTTCACCCATGAACTCAAGACCCCCGTTACCTCTTTAAAGATTTATCTTGAGACCTTTATCCGGCATCCACTGGAGCCGGGTGAAATAAAAAAATATAGCGAAAATATGTTGGAAGATATTAACCGGCTGACAGAAAATATTAACAGTATCCTCAACCTTGCCAGGATTGAAAGCCAAAACTTTGGTTCCGAGGTCACAAGAGAAAGCCTGATAAAACTGGTGGATGATTTTTGTAAAAAAAATGCCTCGCTTTTCAGGGATCTGACGATTGAGATTGAAAATCAATCCACAAGCCCGATGGTTTACCCGGTGAATCTATTTTTATTCGAAATGCTCTTAATGAATATTATTTCTAATGCCATTAAATATAATGAATCAAAAATGCCAAAACTCACCATCCGGTTTAAAAGTTTTATACAAAAAGTAACCATTGAGTTTATAGACAATGGGATTGGTGTGGATAAAAAGGAGGCAAGAAAAATTTTTAGAAAGTTTTATCAATCCGGGCGATATCAAAAGAATGATGTCTCGGGATCAGGTCTTGGACTCTACCTTGTTTCCAGTATCGCTGCCATCCATGGGTGGAGGGCATCGGCTGCAAGCCGGGGAAAAGGAAAAGGTGCAACGTTTACGATTAACATTCCAAGGGCAAGTATTGCCAATGTCAGGGAGAAGAATCTATGGAAGCAGCTGAAAAAAAGCGTATCCTGGTCATAGAAGACGAGGTGCATATTGCAGACGGGATCCGTTTGAATCTCTCCATCCAGGGCTATCGGGTTAAAATTGCCGTAGATGGTATCGATGGCCTTGAACAGTGGCGCTCCTGGGAACCGGATCTGATTATTCTTGATATTATGCTGCCGATGATTGACGGGTTTTCCATTTTAAAAACCATTCGGCAGAAAGATGAAAAAATTCCGGTGCTCATCCTTTCTGCCAGGGGGGATACAGAAGATAAAGTCAAAGGACTTCGATATGGCGTGGATGATTATTTGTCAAAACCGTTTGATCTTGAAGAGTTTTTATTAAGAGTTAAAAGATTAATCAAAAAAAAGACCTGGTATGAAGATGATCAAAAAGACGGTCAGCGGGAATATAAAATTTTTAATGGCAGTCATTACGATTTTGGTGATAACCACATCGATTTTATCACATTCAAAGCCCGGTGTGCTGCCGGTGAAATTATTTTGACAGAGCAGGAAATTGTTCTGCTAAAAATTTTTATTGAAAACAAAGGAAAACCATTGTCAAGAGAAATGCTTTTGGCTGCGGGCTGGGGATATTCAAGGGACACCTCCACAAGGACAGTGGATAATTTTATTGTCAGGTTTAGAAAATATTTTGAGAAACAACCTAAAAAACCTGTCTATTTTATCAGCAGACGGTCGGTAGGGTATATTTTTGACCACGATTAAATACGGGATGAAACAAGAGATAAAACATAATCATCAATAAAAGTTGAATAAACATCTACACTGATCTTCTTTTTGTTATGCCAGATCTCATCGTTGATAACTTCCACACTGTGAAGGCTTTCATTGAACCCTTTTTTGATATATTTTAGATAAGCTTCTTTGATGGTCCAGTTTTTGAAAATTTGGTCTGTATTATTTTCTAAATGACTAATTTCATTATGAGTAAAGGCAGTTTTTAAAAAAAAGATATCCGGCTTTTTGGCAATTTTTTCGATATCAATTCCAATGATTTGTCCTTTGTCCTTACAGCATGCAGCAGTTGTATAATCATTGCTGTGGGAGAGTGAAATTGGAATGTAGGGTCGTTGTGTCACAAAAGGAGCCCCTTGTTCAAGATAAGAGAGTGTGATTTGATCAAGGGGGATAGTTTTTAAAAAAAAATGATGAAGCATTTGTTTGATCAAAACTCTGCCGCTTATCCATTCTATCTGTTTTTTCAAGGCTTTGAAACTATTGATAGCACTGATTTCTTCATCGTTGAAAAAGGGTTTGATAAAATTATTTTTCTGAAATAGTTTATCCATTACCGTCCTGAAATTTTTCTGGACAGGGGTGCTTAAAATTGAGTCGGTAATGTCCGGTATTTTGCAATACCAGATGGTGATACCCGGCTTTGGAGACAGGGTGTTGACTAAAAGTTTATTTTGGGGAATTGAAACCATGCCGGACTTATACCGCAGCCCCTGTTGTTTTACAATCTTATCCTTAAATTTCAGGTCACTGGATTTTTTACATCTAATTATTTTTTAATAAAAAATGGGGGATAAATCTGGGGTCAATATTTTCCGGCTCAACTGAGCCATAGTCTGCCTCAAGCTCTTTGATCAGGTCTGCCAGGACTTCATGAAACCCTTGTCCCAGGTCTGGTTCTTTTATACCGGTTGCCTCAGATGTCCACAAAGTCAGATCATTCAACTGGATCCGGGCGAATTCTTCGGTATCGGGTTTTGAAAACAGGGCGATGAAAAATTTTTTAAAGATTTTTGTGTCAATAGGTTCAAGGGTGGGGGACAGCTTCAGGCGGTCCTTTGCCCAGAGTGTCAGGATCAGTGTTTTATAGGTTAATACCCCTTCTTTAAAAGAGGTGATATCGACTTCCAGGTTGTCAAGAACCTCATCCAGGGCTATGATTTGTTTCAGGGCATTGTCTGTTTTAGTGATGTCTGAAAGGGATTTAAAATTTCTGTACAATACACCTTTGGCATAATTATCATAGTACAATGGCCGGTCAAGTAAAAGGCCGCCGGCAACACCTAAGAAATCCTCCCCAAGGAAACTTAGAGGCAAATGGGCTTTATTCATAAAGCTTTGTTCAAACCACTTGACTGCTCTTGTTTTCAACCTGATGCTAGCCCTTGAACCGGTCCTGAAAATATCTTCAAGAAAATATTGCTCGATCACACCTCTTGCGAGTTCGGGTCTACGGTTTCCTTTCAGGATAACTTCAAGACCGAGGTTTATATGGGCACACGTTTTGGATATCGCTTTTTCAAGGTCTTGTTTACCTCTAAGTTTAATTTTATCTGCGGAAATGACTTTATTAATTAATGCGGCAAGTTCGGATTCAAGATGAAGGATAACGTTTGAGTCGAAAAATTCAAGGGATTTTACAAACAGATCATCCCCTTTAATAAAGTGGGAAAAAAACTGAGGGGGCAGAGGTATATCCGGGTCAAAGGGCACTTGTTTTAATATGCTTTTGTCTGGTCGTTTGCGAAGGGAAGACAGCCGGGTTGGCTGATAAATACCAATGGCTTCATGGGTGGGTAAAAATCCCTTTTCAGCAAGCCTTAAGTCTTTAAGTCGGAACTCTTCTTCCTCAATTTCAGCCGGCAGTACGGCCTTGGTTTCAAGAAGCAGGCCGTGAAAGACCGACAGATCCATTCCTGCCACAGCCTTGAGCATTTTTTCGATTAATTCAAAAGGTTCTATGGTGTCCTTTGGCTTGGGCATGTCTTTATCACTGATGTCGGGTTTGTTTGGAAACCTGAAATAAAATTTATCATCAATGGTAATATAATCGTCAAAATCTTCCGGAGGCAGGTCATCATGTTCTCTGACATAAACTTTCATGTTGTGATACAGGTAAAATTCAAAAAATCCGGGTTTTTCCATAATCGCCCATCGCAAAAGTCTTTTGGGATCAGCCTGGAATAACAGGTCAAATGTTTTTGTCATATAGTCAAGGTCAAGGCGGTCATTGTCCCAGGCTTCCACATCCAGAATGTATTCCCATTGTTCTGATGTGGCCATGGAGAGGACAGGAATGAAATCATCCGGCCCGATTTTATGCATGAGATAATAGAGATCCTGGTCTGGAAATGATTGTATCAGGGTGGCGGGCGCCGGGGCATCCAGAATCAAATCAAGGGCTTTTTCAGATTCGCTGACAAGGATGTCATGGCGTACCGTTCGAAGTTTTAACTCTTTTTTTTGAATATTGGCCAGTTTGTAATTTGTTTTATCGCTCATGGTAGTGTCCTGCTTAAGTTTTGATGACAAATATTGATGTATTGGGTTGTCTCCGGGTTTTTCCTGAATTTTTCAAAGAAGCTTAATGCGGTCTTAAACCGGCCCGTATTCATAAGGCTGACCCCCATACAGATATTTAAATCTTTGTTTTCAGACCAATGCTCCAGTCCTTTTTTAAGTATTAAAATGGCCTTATCAAACTGCCTTTGTTTTTGGTGCAGCATGGCAAGTCCTAAAAAAGCCCTTGCATCCGGTCCATATGACAATGCCTTGTCATAAAGCTGTCTTGCCGTTTCATTCTGATTCTTGATCCGGGTGTCGCCACCATATTCACCGTGGGAAAATGTCATGGCAAGTCTATACAGAAAATCAGCATGAAAGGGGTACAAATCTTTTATGTCTACAAGATCCAAGTCTTGGGCAAACGTATCAAGGTTTGTGTAAAATTCAGATCTTAATTGATCACCAAATGCTTTGACTTTGTTAAAATCAAGGTGCTCGTCCACTTCAAACCATGGCAGGTCTTCAATTTTTTGATACCAGATATTATCGGTTACCAAATGTTTGTTGACTACAGATTGATACAGATGGGTTCCCGGGAAAATGACAAGCAGATAAAATACGGCACTTAAGGGCTTTATGGCGATTAAAAGGTCACAGCTCTCCTGAATGGTTTTCATCGTTTCACCGGGTGATCCGTAAATAAAATAAGCCCGGGGCAATATACCATAGGAAGCGGTCAGGGAAAAAGCAGCGATTATTTTTTCTCGTTTAATGGGTTTGCCAAGTGTTTTTCGGATTTTTTCAGATCCGGATTCAACACCGAAACTTATCTGGATGCACCCGGCCTTTCGCATGGCAAAGAGGATGTCTTTATCAATGACGTCCACTCTTGAAATAGCATTCCAGGTGATGTCAAGCTTCCTTTTAATGATAAGAGTGCAAAACTCAATTACCCGCTGTTTATCCATTGTAAAGGTATCATCGGAAATATAAAAATGCGTAATACCACTCTTGACCAGGCTTTCAATTTCATCTGCAAACCATTCAGGCGAATGAGACCTTACATTTGAAGTTTTCCAGAATTTGGGAGATCCGCAAAAAGTGCATTTGCCGGGACATCCCCGGGACATGGCAAGATGTTGATAGGTAAAATATTTA
>QMMT01000151.1 GCA_003647385.1 Deltaproteobacteria bacterium | reverse complement strand
GGATATCATTAGAGCAAAGAGCGTACCAAGAAGGTATTAATTGAAAATTTTTCTATGAAAGCCTCTTAAACAAAGGCTTTTAAAAAAATATAGATTATTTTTTAAACGGAGGTAGCATAAATAGCCTTGAAAAAAAATGTAACAATTGTATGTAATTTTTTTCACAATTGTTACAAATTGGGTAATTTTTTACATAGTCTATCAAATAGAATTGAGCGTTAGTGTAATGGGCCTGTCTTCCTCAGCAGTTCCGGTAAAGCGTACAGGACCCGGACGTCTGTACCGATCCTGGTTTGATTCAGCCGCCAGCCATTCATCTCTTAATTCTTTAAAAACCCTGAAAGTATTTGAGTTTAAATCTACCAGACTTTTTTCAATCACAAGTTCAAGATTTCCTTTTCTTTCCTCAAGATGCATCAGTTTTGCTATTGGAATACCAATGGGTTCCCACGTATCAAATTTTTTCTCTAGATTCTTGATACCAGCCATTTGTCCTGTTGCGCCATTTGTGATCAGATGAAATGCCGTTAAGCCAAGATTGTAGGTATAGTTACAATCAAAATGTGTGGGATCAGATCCCCGGCCATCATATCCATAAAAATGGGCCTGTGTTTTAAATTTGGGATCGGATTTCATAAATATCCGGGCAACAGTTTCAGGCAACGCATCATCCGGGCCGATCAAATCGTTGCTGATCAATGCCTGTTTCAGTGTTTTAAGGGAAATGATGGATTCTTTGATTAACAAATATTTATCGTCAGGATTTTCAAATATGGCATTTACAAATTTATTCGGAACCAATTTGGCGTTTTTCATAATTGATTTGTAATAGGACCTTTCAATACCGATTTTATATTTGCCCTGTTCCTTTAATATGTTTAGGTATTCTTTGACCATATCCATGATAATTTTTTCAGTTTTGACTTGGGAAAATTGAAAATTACCATGGGTATCTCTTTCGGTCAGCAGACCTTCCTGAAAGAATATGGGCAGCTGGTTAAACAAATCATCATCCCTTAAATTCCATATAGGGAAGTTGTCTCTATCCCCCATACCCCGGGCCAGTCGTCTTAAGTGTTCAAGTTTATCATTTAAGATCGGAAAAGAGGTATGAAAATCATTATCATGGATCCGATTATAATCAGCAATAATTTTATTAAGCTTTATAATAAGCACCTGGATTTCGTTTAGAGACTCAAGAATACCTTCCGGAAGAATCATTACGCCGAAGTTCTTACCCGCAGCGGCCCTTCTCACAATAACATCACATATTAACCTGGACAAATGGCGCAGTGTCATACCATATGCAGTATAATCAATCATCCCGTTTTCTTTGGCCTTTTCAATTCTCTTTAAGTCTGTATAATCGGCCAGTTCTTCACCAATCAAAGAAAGGTTGGCGTGGGTCTGGAAAGCACATTCCAATGTCAAATGACTGGCTACTCTTCCCATAACCTTACAAATATGCCAGTATTTGACATCTGAACCGGTATCAGAGGTGAGGTTACTGATATTTTGCGAAAATGCCCTTGCAGCTGAATGAAATCCAAATGATATCGCTAAAAGTATTTCTTTGTCATCTGTTTGTACCTGTATATCTCCATCAATGGTTTTTGGAACACCAATGACCTTAATCCCTGCTCTTTTGAACCGTTGAGCAAGAAAGGCGGCATTTGTATTGGAATCATCCCCTCCAATCACCACCAGGCCATCCAATTCAAGTGCCACACAAGTTTGCAACGATAATTCCATTTTATGGTCAGAATCAATTTTGGTTCTCCCTGTCTTAATCATGGAAAACCCGCCCATATTCCGATATGCGTCCACAAGACTCTGGGTAATTTCAACATATTTTGATTCAATTAAGCCGTCAGATCCCATCAGGAATCCAAACAATCTGGATTCGGAATTATATTTTTTGATTTCATCATAAAGGCCTGAAATCACATTATGCCCGCCAGGCGCAGGGCCTCCGGAAAACAATACTCCGATATTCCGGCGCTTTAAAAACGCCTGTTTGCATTTTTTTGTTGCATCCCCTCCGGGAACAAGCCTTTGAACCTGATTATTAATAATATCAGGAAGTACTTTTTCAGCTTCTCTATCATGCTTAAATTTATATTCCGGACAGTCTTTTAGTTTTGTATACTTTGATGAAAAAATCTTGATTTTTTTAGGGGAGAATGATCGTCTTTCAATGGTTTCAGTATTCACATCCGAGGTCACATGGTTGGTTTTCGGGTGGTTCAATAAAAATTCAAGTGCTTTACGATTTTGAGGCTCCATATCCACTCCTGTTTTCCATTCAAATCAATTGACAACAACCTGATTTCTTCCTTTTTCCTTGGCCTGATACACGGCAACATCCGACCGTTCAAAAATCTGCTGATGATTTATATCGCCTTCTCTGGTTTGAGACACACCAATGCTGACAGTCACCTTAACTTTCTTTTTCTTATAGACAAACTCAATTTTTTCAATGGTCTGCCTTATTTTTTCTGCCGCTATTTTTGCTCCTTTGCTGTCGGTTTCCGGCATGATGACCACAAATTCCTCACCCCCATACCGGGCAAGCATGTCATTTTTCCGCAATAAAGGCAGCGTTCTTTTTATAATTTCCTGGAGACATTTATCTCCAATGGCGTGGCCATAATTGTCATTAATCAATTTAAATTTATCTGCATCAATCAACAGAAATGAAAACGGTGTTTTATACCTTAGGAACCTTTCCATTTCATCTTCAATTCTTTTGTCATAGGCCCGCCGGTTAAATGCGCCTGTTAACTGGTCCTGGTTCAACTTTTTTTCAAGCTCTTCCGAGTACTTAGTCGCTTCATCAAGCTCTTGTTTTAACTTTGTAAAACCTGATTTAAATGCCCGCCTGGTCTTTTCTGCCACTTCTTTGATGACCTGGTCTTTTTCCTGTTTTTTTAGTAACGCTTTTTCAATGGAGGCGAGGCGCCGGGTTACCTGATTTTTTAACTCTTCAAGGCTTGATGCCAGATCTGAAGTTTGTTTAAGCCCTTTCATTTCAGAATTCAAAACAGATTCAAACCCTTCGTTGGATTGAAACATGGAATCAGTCTGCTGGTACGTTGTTGCAAGTTTAGATTCAATATCAAGAATTTTACCGACAACCTCACGGACAAAGGAATTAACCTTTTCTCTATCCTGATTGGTATCAGAAATATAAACAAAGATGAGACTGAATACGCTTTCCCGAATATTACTGATGTCATCGGTATCCCCTGCTGCAGTTATCCTTGCTGCAATATTGTCAAGTTTGCCCGTATATTTTTTTTCCAGAGTGGAACGAAGATTATTCACCACTTCCTGATAATTTTGTTTGTATTCATCAATAAATGATTCTGAAGAACTTTTAATAAAAGAAGAAAATAGACCCTTCTTTTTCTTGCCTGCTACGGGTAATGAACCGATATCCTCTTTCAGCATAGCAGTTTTCAGCTGTTCAAAAATATATTCAATTTTACCGTCGGATTCTCCTTTTTTCAGTGCAATACTCAATTTTTTACACGTTTTTGCAAATAAATCATCCCCGGTCGCTACTGAGTCAATAATCACTGGAAAATATTTTCGATACAGTCTACTTGTTTTTTCAGATCGCTCCTCAACCGAATCAAGTTCCTTTAATAAAGTATCTTTCTGGGTTTGGAGTTTTTTCACCTGATCCTGCAATGTCATTAATTTTTCTTCCTGGGCAGAACTCATAGGCACTATTCCCTTTTTTTTTCGATTAATTCAAATCATTCCTATTTTTAACCACAGATGAATAGAAAGTAAAGTCTCATTATAGATTTTCAATCAAGATTTAGATTAGATTTTCATATACAATCCTTGATTATGACCCGGGAAAAATGTAAAAGATCATACAAGTAACAATACAAATTTGACAGGTGAACAAATTGGGATTTAATCTATTTAAGAAAAAAAGTTCCTTCACAAAGGAACAAACCACAGGAATTTTTTCAAGACTGAAAAACGGATTGTCAAAAACACGACAGGTGCTAACCACAGACATCAATGACCTTTTTATTTCCAGCAAGGCAATTGATGAAGCACTTTTTGATGAGTTGGAAGAACTTTTGATCACATCAGATCTTGGAATTGATGTGACCATGGAAATGATGGATAGAATAAAGCAAAAGGCCAAAAAACTTTCCAGTGCAGATGAACTCAAGCGGGTCTTAAAAGAAGAATTGATTGAACTTTTCCCGAAAAATGAAGATAAAAAAAAAGAAAAACCAACCACAAAGCCTCATGTTATCATGGTTGTCGGTGTCAATGGTACCGGGAAAACCACGACGCTGGGAAAACTTGCCATGAAGTTCACATCCCAGGGGAAAAAAGTGCTCATTGCCGCAGCAGACACCTTCAGGGCAGCCGCCATTGAACAAGTCGAAATCTGGGCAAATCGATCCAATGCCTCCATTGTCAAACATAAAGAAGGGGCAGATCCTGCAGCCGTAGCCTATGATGCGGTTGAAGCCTCTTGTGCCAGAAATATTGATATTGTATTAGTTGATACGGCAGGCAGGCTTCACACACAAAAAAACCTCATGGAAGAGCTAAAAAAAATAAAGCGTTCCATTAATAAAAAACTGCCGGGCGCTCCCCATGACGTTTTAATGGTTTTAGATGCAACCACCGGACAAAATGCTATATCCCAGGCAAAACTGTTTAATGAAGCAGTTGACCTTACACAGATTGCTTTAACAAAACTTGACGGGACTGCCAAAGGTGGCATTGTTGCCGCTATCGCAAGTAATATGAGCCTACCGATAACCTATGTTGGCGTAGGAGAAAAGATTGAAGATCTTCAGGATTTTGATTCAACGCTTTTTATTAATGCACTGTTTGATTGACAATGTTTGATTATTTAGAAGGAATGGGTTCCATGAGCGGACACATCACAATTTCCATCTGGTTATTTCTCCTTCTTCTTCTTGTCTGCATTTTTGCTCTATTAGATCGAATTCTGATTCCCAGCACACGATGGTTTTTTCGAAGGCGTATCAACAAAGTAATAGAAGAAATCGGTACCCGGCTCGATATTGAAATGAGACCATTCCAATTAACCAAACGCCAGGTCTTAATTGATCGCCTGGCCTATGATCCCAAAGTAATAAAAGCAATCAAAGCCCATGCAGAAAAGAATGATATGCCTATTGAAATGGTACAAAAAAAAGTAGTTTCCTATGCAAAAGAAATTATTCCTTCATTTAATGCATATTTTTATTTCAGAATTGGATACTGGATTGCAAAAAAAATTGCCCGACTGTTGTACCGGGTTCGTGTAGGACTTTTTGAAAATGATCAATACAAAAATATAGACCCTGATTCCACGGTTGTCTTTATCATGAATCATCGTTCCAACATTGATTACATTCTTGTGGCATTCCTGGCAGCAGAAAAGACCACACTTTCTTACGCAGTGGGGGAATGGGCGAAGATATGGCCGCTGCATATGCTGTTTCGGTTCATGGGTGCTTTTTTTGTTAGAAGAAACTCAGGCAATGATTTATATCGAAGGGTCTTGGAGAGATACATCCACATGGCAACTCAGCAAGGCGTGTGCCAGGCAGTCTTTCTCGAAGGCGGCCTCAGCAGAAATGGCAAGCTTCAGGAGCCAAAACTTGGATTAATAGATTATATGCTGCGGGGTTTTGACCCCCAAAAAGACCAGGATATCATTTTTATTCCTGTGGGCATCAATTATGATCGTACGATTGAAGATAGAAGTCTTTTAAGGTCATTAAATTCTGATATGAAAAAAAGAAGCCTCTGGTTTATTTTTAAGACAACTATTGGCTTTGTTTTAAGGAATCTGACCCAGATGCTGCTTTCCAGG
>QMMT01000150.1 GCA_003647385.1 Deltaproteobacteria bacterium | reverse complement strand
CTTGTGAACAAGGGCTTGGGTGGAGGGCAGATTTCTTTTAGCGAACCATAGTCAAGCTCGGCTCTTTTTAAGAGCTGTTCAAGTTTTACCCCGGTTGTGATTTCGTTTGTTCCTTTTTTTTGTAAAAAATTATTCACTGCCTGGGAAGGCTTTACAACAGTTCTTTTAACTCGCCCGATCTCTTTTTGAGTCTGAACCTCAATTTCTTCACAGAACTTTAAGGTATAGTCATCGACAAGACCCAGTTCATTTCCAATTTTGGATAGTCTTAAATCAGCATTGTCTTCTCTGAGCATCAGTCTGTACTCAGCCCTTGACGTAAACATCCGGTAGGGCTCATTGGTTCCTCTTGTTACAAGATCATCCACCATGACGCCCATATACCCCTGGGAGCGGTCAAGGATAAAAGGATCTCTTTTCTGAACGATACAGGCGGCATTAACACCTGCCCACAACCCTTGAGCCCCTGCTTCCTCATATCCGGATGTGCCGTTAATCTGCCCGGCTAAAAAAAGTCCGTTTATTCTTTTGGTTTCAAGGGCAGGGGATAACTCCAGAGGATTGATATAATCATATTCAATGGCATAGGCCGGCCGCATGATTTTAGCAGCCTCAAGCCCTTTTACCGACCGGACAACTTTATACTGGATTTCCAGCGGCAGGCTGTTACCAAGTCCTGATGCATAAATTTCTTTTGAGTCAATGCCTTCATATTCAAGGATGATATGATGACTGTCCCTGTCCGGAAACTTAACAATTTTATCTTCAAATGACGGGCAGTACCTGGCAGATTTTCCTTTGATATGCCCCCCGTAAAGTGCTGAATATTTAAGATTCTGCCGGATAATGTCATGGGTTTTTTCATTGGTGCTGCCCATAAAACTTGGCAGCATGGGATTGGTGATATGAGTGGTTGAAAAAGAGAACGGTTTGGGCTCTTTTTCTGAATGATGAATATTGAATTTGGAAAAATCAATGGTGTCTGCATGAAGCCGTGGCGGTGTTCCGGTCTTCATTCTTCCAATATTGAATCCAAGTGCTGCAAGGTTTTGAGCAAGACTGATGGACGAAAACTCTCCGGCCCGTCCCGCTTCGATTTTTGACGCCCCGATGTGGACCATTCCTTTAAGAAAAGTGCCTGCTGCAATAACGATGGTCTTTGTTGAATATTCAAACCCGGTATGATCAATTATGCCTGCCACGGCATTGTTCTCAAGCACGAGTTCCCGGGCCATGGCCTGTTTTAAATCAAGGTTATCTGTTTTTTCAATGACCGCTTTCATATTTCTTGAATATAAGGTTTTGTCATTTTGAGTCCTCGTTGAATGGACCGCAGGACCTTTGCGTGTATTTAAAGTCCGGTATTGAATGGCGGATGAATCGGAAATTTTTGCCATCTGACCGCCAAGGGCATCAATTTCCTTTACCAGCTGTCCTTTTGCCATGCCGCCAATGGAAGGGCTGCAGGGCATGGAAGCAATTTTATCCATATCAATGGTCAACAGCAGGGTATTGCATCCCATGCGTGCAGATGCAAGCGCTGCCTCGCATCCGGCATGACCGGCACCGATCACAATCACATCATATACTTTAAAGTTAAAATTCATAACCTGTTAATATATAATTGCTATACGGTTTGGTCAATAATAGGATTGAAAATTTTTTGATTCATAAGAGAATTTAAAATCCGGGAAGTTTGAATTTCATGGTGACTTCACCGGTATCTTTGTCGATTTTTATCATTTTATTCTGGCCGGCAGGCTGGTCTATCTTCTGGCCGGTGGCCATTTCCATGAGTCCTGCAATAAAGTCCATTCCTGAATTCAGCACGGTTTCGATTTTTTCAGGGGGCTGGCCTGCAAGGATATTCTCTTTTTCCTCTTTGCTGTCTTCTATCTCTTCTTCCCTGTTTAAAACTTCAGGGTTGAGATAATACGGGGTATCTTCTGGAATCTCTTCGGGCGGGGTCTGCTCTATAATTTCGGGTTCCGGTTCTTCACCCATCATCTGTCTTAACCGATTTAACATCTCGTTTCTTTTTTCCCGGGAGAATTCAACAGTGTCTGGCCCGTCATCAAACACCCCCTTGAAAAGATCTGTTTTAAGCTGGATACCGGCAAAGATTTTTTCTTCAATACTGTGCTTTGCGATAAGGTTAATCACATTGATGCCCTGGCTTTTTTGACCAATTCTGTTGACCCTTCCCACTCTCTGATTTAATTTTGCCGGATTCCAGGGGAGTTCAAAATTGACCACACAGTCAGCTGCCTGGAGGTTGAGACCTGTTCCGCCGGCATCTGTTGATAAAAAGACCCTGCAGTCAGAATTATGTGTAAACTCATCGATAAGGGCCTGCCTTTTTTTGACCGGTACCTTTCCTGAAAGTTCAACAAAAGAGATATTCATATCGGACAGCATCCTGGCTATGAGAAATGTCATGGTTGTCCATTCACTGAATATCACCATTTTGCGTTTATTTTCGACAACCAGTTCATCAATAATGCCCTCAAGTTCTTTCAATTTGGGAGAAATGTGGGTTTCTCTGTCGATAAGGTAAGTGGAATCACAAACCATTCGCATTCGAAGAAGAAGTACCTGGATTCTTCTAATATCCATGGGAGTCAGGTATTTTTTGTTTATTAAAGGGATCAGTATCCGGGCATATCCGGAATGAATTTCTGATTGTTCATCATTCAGATCAATATAATAATTATTGACAATCTCATTGGGTAAGTCTTTTAAAACATCTTCTTTTTTACGCCTGATCACAATGCGCTTCAGTTTTTTATTGAGCATTTCCAGATTTTTATACCCCGCCACACTACTTTTTTTCTTTTTGGGAATTAAGAAATGATCAGATGCAAATTTCCATAAGGGGGTGAGCATGAAAGGATCCAGAAACTGGACAATGGAATAGACATCTTCAAGCTTATTTTCCAGTGGGGTTCCTGTTAGGACAAGGGCATGTTTTTTAGGAAGTCTTTTAACGGCATCTGCTGTTTTGGTGGAAAAATTTTTTATGCGCTGGGCTTCGTCCAGTATAATCATATCGGGATTAAATCGTGATAAAATAGTAACATCCCTCAAAACCGCTTCATAATTGGTGATTTTAAAAAGGCTTTTGTCAGTATAATAAATGGTTTTCCTCTGAGAAGGATTACCTTCCACTATGATGGCAGTTTCATCTGTGAATTTTTCAATTTCTCTTTTCCACTGCTCTTTTAATGATGCAAGGGTGACCACAAGTATTTTTGAAAATCTGAATAATTTTTTTTTCAGTATGCCAAGACTGATCGCCTGTAAGGTCTTCCCGAGCCCCATCTCATCACCGATAAGAACGCCAGGCCTATACAGGGAGAATGCCACCCCCTCTTTCTGATAGGGGTACAAATCGGTTTTCAGATGGAAATCAGGGATGTCACGGTTTGGAAGTTCATTGAACTGCTGTAGCTTAAGCTCTCTGTCAATCCTTTGTAAAAGGTTCTCTCTGATCCGTATTCGTTTGTCATTATCCACATCATTCAGCAAGGTCATGATTTGTGTGAGGTCCTTGTGCCGGTATTCTCCATTGGATTTAAAATACTGATTCAAGAGGATTTTTAATTCCGGCATTCTTTTATAAGACCCTTCTGAGAAAAGTCCGGGACCATCTAAAATTGAATTCCAGTAAATGTCTATAAATGGAAATTTTTCCCTTAAACATTTTTTATTAAAATCTGGTTCACTGCTAAGGCTTGATACAAGAAAATGAATATGCTTGCAGGTCCCAAGACCACTGGTAAGGTAATCCGGACAGGTGCAATGGCCTGTTCCGTTCAGGGGATCATGAAGGGTGACACAGTATTCCCTGTTATTTTTATTGATGACCAGATGATCCCCTTTGATCATCTCTCCCCTGATGAATGTGAAGCTTTCGGTTTTTGCTCTTTTTTTTCTGTCACTCAATGCCTGGGATTTTATCTCTTCTCCTGAGAGATAGGGCTCATCCTTTTCGGGGAAAAGTTCCTCCTGGGCTACCTTTTTGATAAGAATATCCCGGGCATTGAGTACGGCTGCCACAACATGCTTGCAGCCTTTTTCCGGGTAAGGGCAGGTACATGATGATATAACTTCTTCGCCCGTCAGCCTTACCTGGGTAGTATAATCTCCGTAAGCTCCATCAACCTGGTATGTAAATGTTTTTCGGGCAAGATCCCCTTCTGAAAGGAAATAGGAGCCGTGCTGGTAAATCGTTTCTCCCCGGTGAAAAATCAGTGGGGAATCAGCAATATTATTTTTAACAAATTTTTTTGACAGGGTGAGCATATTTTATGGGTCCTTTCTGGTAATTATTTTTTAATGGCCGCTAAAAGGCCTTCAATACTGATTCCGTTAACAGGTCAGTTTATCTTTTTTTATAGTTTACCCCGAGTTTTATTGCAGCAGTATTCAGCCTTTTATCTTCTGTCCACAATTTAACTTGAGCAAGCTTTGCTGAAGCCAAAAGGTGAATATCAACAAAGCCAATTCCTTTGCCATTTAAATCATGTTCATCGATAAAAAACCGATACTCGTTGAATTCGATTAAAGGTACCATTGGCAACGCTTGTAGAAATGAAAGGATTTCTTTTCGATTTTTAATATTACCGCAAGCAAGCTCACCTATAATGTGGGCATGACCCATCACTTTACCTTTGTAAAGTATACTTTCTAAGTGTTCATCGCCATGTCTCAGGTGGTTAATCCATACTGAGGTATCAGCAAGAATCATGCGTGATTAAGCCATCCTTCTTCGAGGAATATCACATAATTGTTTTTCTGTACCACCTAATTTGGCTAACCGTCTGCTGCTTTCCAAGGCGATCAACGCCTCAAGCCCAAGACGTACCAGGGAAGTTTTTTCTTTAATACCCGTCAGTAAAGAAGCTTTTTTTAAAATTTGATCATCTATATTTAATGTAGTTCTCATATGTATATGTATGCATCATTTATGCATTTAAGTCAATCTTTGATTTTTAGCCCCTGTTAATGGTAAGAAATAGAGTAAAAAACAGGCATTAAAAAAAGATACAGTATTAGGGATGTATTGAATGGATAAAAAAAAGCGGTATTCGGATTATAATACGTATTTAAGGCAGTTGTTTGGCCAGAGGGTACAAAAAATTTCAGTTGATGCAGGATTGTCATGCCCCAACAGGGATGGCCTGCTTTCCAAAAAAGGATGCATTTATTGCAATACAAAAGGGTCTGGTTCCGGTTTGTTTGCAAAGGGACTTTCCATAAGACAGCAGATTAAAGCCGGTAAAATAGGCGCCATCAAAAAATATAAGGCGAATAAATTCTTAGCCTATTTTCAATCCTATACAAATACCTATACATCCTGCGAGCACATGAAACTATTGTATGATGAGGCGCTCGCCTGTGAGGGGATGGTGGGAATGGCCATTGGGACACGGCCGGACTGCATTGATGAGAAAAAACTTGAATTAATAGCATCCTATACAAAAGATTACCTGGTCTGGCTTGAATATGGCCTTCAGTCTGTTCATGATGAAACGCTTATGATCATTAACAGGGGGCATACATTTAAAGATTTTTCCACTGCTGTTGAGCTCACAAAAGGCAGGGGGATCAATATCTGTGCCCATATTATTTTAGGGCTTCCCGGTGAAAACAAGAAAATGATGCGTGAAACGGCAAAAGTATTGGCTGACAGTCCCGTTAACGGCGTTAAAATTCATCTGCTGTATGTTATCAAAGGGACGAAACTTGATAAAATGTGGAAGAACGGGGAGTATATCCCAATGGAACAGGCCGCCTATGTGGATATGGTTTGTGATTTTATAGAATTGCTGCCAAAACAGATGATAATCCAGCGAATCACAGGAGATCCGCATTTGGATGAGCTAAGAG
>QMMT01000149.1 GCA_003647385.1 Deltaproteobacteria bacterium | reverse complement strand
ATTTGATATATAGTTACAAGCAAGGGATACATGGTTGCAGCAACCGCTGTGTGGGCCATGATGTGGGTCAGGGCTGCCGTCACAACAAAACATCCCAGGTAAATCATGCTGGTTTTTTCTCCCACAATCATCAGCATTTTGTATGCCAGTCGTCTTGTAAGGCCTGTTTTTGTAAAGACCATGCCAATGACCAGAGATGCAAAAATAAACAGCACAGAGGGTGTCATAAAATCTTTAAAAGCTGAATTTGCAGTCCGGATCAGGAAAAGAACCTGTAAAACACCGATGGTCAGGCTTGTGATACCAATGGGCACCACTTCAAACACCCACCAGGTACCGCCAAGAAGGAATACAGCCAGCGCTCCCTTGGCTTCTTTGCTCAGCACAAAATGTTTCCCCGTGGGATCAATGGCATCCGGCCAGGCAGGTGAAAAATTAACAACAAAAAAAAGTGTGAGACCTAATAATATAAAAAAAATACGTTTCCAGTCAATCTTTCTATCCTGTAAGCTTATCGCTTGAGTTGTCATCTTGAATTAGCCTCCACAAATCACCACCCACGGGTTTTTAATATGTTATCAATTTCTGCCTGTCGGATACGTTCGTCATGTTCTTGTTTTAAGGCGTAGGCCTGGGTAATTTTTTCAACAAGAAGTTCAGTGTCTGCGGGTTTCATAAGAAAGTCAAATGCCCCCAGTTTCATCCCCTTAATAGCATTTTGTACCGTGGCTTCCCCGGTCAGCATAATGATGGGGGTAAGTGGTTTGAACTTTTTAATCTCTTGCAAGGCATCAATTCCTGAAATTTCAGGCATGGCAACATCAAGAATAATGACATCAAAGTCAATTTTTTCCGCCATGGCAATGGCACTTTCACCCGAGAAGACGGTGGTGATGGAAAGATCCCTTAATTCCAGCCGTTGGGCTAAGGTTTTGATGAAGTCTTCTTCGTCATCCGCCAGTAATATTTTGATTTTCATTTTATTCTCCTCATTTTATTTTGAGAAAAGTTCTTAGAGACAACCATTGCCTAATGAGCGGCTTGATTCCGTCGGGCGGCTATCTTTTCATAAGCCATTTTCATGGTGTCTGTAATTATATCGATATCAGCCGGTTTCTGCAGATAAGCAAAGGCTCCCAGATCCATACAGGTTTTTTTGTCTTTTTCAGTACCGTGGCCGGTTAAAATGATCACTTCGATATTTGGTTTTGTCTGTTTGATTTTTTTCAAAACCTCAAATCCGTCAATGCCGGGCATTTTTAAATCCAGAACCATTACTTCCGTGTCTTCCTGGTCCGTAAAATCTAGGGCTTCCTGACCATTATATGCAATTTCACTCGTAAACTGGCGCATTTTGAGTCGTTCAGATAATGTCTGGACAAATTCTTTCTCATCATCCACCAGCAGGATTCTTAAAGGAGTCTCAAACTCAAAATTTCTTATGATAGTCCCTTTATAATAATTTTTTCCTATTTTTGTTTCCACTGATTCAACCCCGGGGATTTTTTGCACGGCAGTCATGATTTTTTGTTGAAATCTTGTCAGCATCATCACCTTTTTGTCAATGGTAACGGTAACATTGCCGGCATCAATTTTGGCCAGCAAACCCTGTCCGATTTCGCTCAATACGAGATCAACGGTTGAAATAAGTTTGAAATCAGATATTTCTTTTTTAATCAGATCTTCTTTGTTGGATAAGAGTTTTTTATTATGTTTTAAAACCAAATTTACTGAGTCTTTTGAATCAAGTTTATCACTTGGAATAACAATGTCATAAAGAGATTCATCCCAGGCCTTTTGATTAAACAGGCTGTTTGTCCATAGCGCAGCAATTTTGTCAGACTGTTCTATGTTTTTTAATGCTTCTTTTTCAGAAAGCCCATGTAAGGCAATACCATTCCGGGTACGGGTTTTCTTGTCTGTAATAATCAATACCCTCATGACATGGGAGAGTTCATTGGGGATAAGGTGGCCAAGAATTCCATGGAAAATGTAATCGCCGGAAGAGGCATAATCGGAAATTGTTTTTTTTATGGATGCGAGGCACTTCTCCTTTTCATGGGTAAAGTCATTAAATGCAATCGGTTTGCTTTCAATAACTTTTTGAAGTGTTGAAAGATTAATATCACTGGTTTGATGCGTTTTTTCAAGGATCTCGGCATCTGTTATGATTTTGGTGCTTAATTTTTCAGATAACTTATCCGCGGTCTCTCCTGCATTTGAATACAACCCGCTTGTTATTGTTAAAATAGACATGGTCACCTCCAATTATTTTTATTGTTATTACCTTTTTCTAACTATAGTACATAGCAATACTTATGCCAATAGAAAAATATTTATAAACACAGTATGTTATAAAAAAAATTATTTAATATAGAGCGAATTGAAACAAAACGAGACAACAATAAAGAGACTTTATGAAACTTTTTGAAACAAAATTGTAAAAAATCGAAGCTGTGAGTTTATTTGAAAAAAAGAAAAATACCGGGAAAATCTGCTGTGACTTCTGCGGAAAGGCTGATCTGTTCGCATAAGGCAGTAATTTTTGTCCATTGATCGCTGTGGGTAATTTGCTGGTTATAGTCTTCATATGTGAGAGTGTCGTCATTATATAAAAACTGGATGGCGGTCTGATCAGCTAAAGACTGGATGTCCAGTGTAATGGATGCCCTGGCGTCGAAATTATCGATAAGACACTCAATACACGCGAATGCTATCAGCTGGAAAAGGACCGGATCAGTATCAACCGAACAGGCTTTTTTGCACTCAAGTATTGAGACATCAGCACCTTTTTGTTTAAAGAGTCTTTCTGTAATGGAAATCATTCTTTCAAGGGTTTCAAAAATATTAATTGCGCCCAGGCTGGTGTCAGCTGTGTGAGCAAATCCATTCAGTCCTGATGTTAGTTTTACGCCGCGATAGGTCTGTTTTTTTATGGTTTTAATGCAGGTTCCAATTTTTTCTTCAATATTTTCCAGGTTCCCGGACTGGTGCATGAGAAAAAGGTCTTCCATCAGCCCGGATGTCTCTTTGATAATGGCCAGGACATTTTGAATATCATGGGTTACAGAGGCGGTTACTTTTCCTAAAAATGCGGGTTTGTCATTTGAAATTTCCACTTGCACTACCCTTTTAATGATTCATTTAATGCCAGTTTTATTTTTTCGAGAAGCTCATTGATGTCCAGTGGTTTCATGAGAAAATCAACAGCACCCATCCGCATGCCTTCCATTCCATCTTTTGTGGACCCGTGCCCGGTCAGCATGATGACCGGCAGGGCTTTATCAATCTCTTTTATCTGCCTGAGTGTATCAAGGCCGCTTAAGCCCGGCATCATTAAATCAAGGATGACCACATCAAAGGATTCATTGGCGATCATACTGATGCCGGATTCTCCGTCCTGTGCTATCTTTGAAGTATATCCCCTGAGTTCAAGTCTTTCTGCAAGGGTCTCCACAAATTCAATCTCATCGTCAATCAAAAGCACCTTTATATTATCCATCGATCGCCTCCAGGTCATTGGGTTTTTCCGGTAGCTCAAAAGTAAAGACGGATCCTTCGCCGAGTTTACTGTCCACACTGATCTTACCGCCGAGTTTGTTAATAATTCCGTATGTTATAGAAAGGCCAAGCCCGGTTCCTTTTTCTTTTTTTGTGGAGAAAAACGGGTCAAAGATATTTTTGATAACATCTGGAGGAATTCCGCAGCCATTGTCACTGATTTTGACTCTAACACCGCCGTTATCCATGTTTTTCGATTCAATTTCAACCGCACCGAATTCCTCAACTGCTGCAAAGGCATTTGTTAAAAGGTTCAACAAAATCTGTTGAATTTGACCATGATCAGATTCAATAGTGACAAGGGAACCAGATAAAATCAGAGTGACATCTATCTTTCTGTAAAGAACATCTTTTTCAAGAAAATCAAGAACTTCATTGATAACATGGTTTATATTGATGGGTTCAATTTTTATATCAATCCGTTTTGAAAAACCAAGGAGTCTGTGGGTAATTTTTCTGCATCGGCTGACAGAATTGAGAATACTACTTGTTAACTCAATAAATTTTGATTTTTTATCAAAGTCTTTGGAAAGCTCGATCAGATCACCCATGAGGCCGGCTTTCTCATTAATAATGGCAAGAGGATTATTTATTTCATGGGCAACTCCAGCTGCCAGTCTCCCAATTGAAGAAAGTTTTTGAGCATGTTGAAGTTCAGAAAGGACATTTTCCCTGTGTTCATCAGATGTTCTAATTCTTTCTATCAAAACGCTGGTCATTTTTAATACAGTAAAAATAATAATGGTAATGCTGATCAAAAATAGGATGATTATTTCTGTTTTCAGAGCATACCATGATTTTAAAGCCACCGACTGGGGTTGAACAATGACCAGAATATAGTCTGCAATTGAAAAAGTAGAAGAGGCAATAATAATATCCCTGTTTTCATCGTCAGTCCCTCCAAAACTATTGGACCTGAAAGTTATTTTTGATAGCTCGAGAGGGCATTTTTCCAGTGTCTTGCCGTAATAAAGAGAGTTTGTCTGAAGAATTCCGTTCTTGTTTATTAAAAAAGCGTCTGTCTGCCTTGAAAAACCCATGCTTGAGATAAGGGTATCAAAAAAAGCTGTATCTATGGTTGCTCTCAATATCCAGGTCTGTCCGTTTTCTGTTAAATGCTGGACAGCAATAACAATGTGCGGATATTTTCTAAACCCCATGAACACATTACTGATGTATTGTCCTTTTATCTGGGTTTCCTGGAAGGAGATTTGCTCTGAATAGTTTTTATCCAATAGAGAATAAGGTCCTGCATAACTAATGAGTTCTCCCTGGCTGTTAATCAGGCCGATATCGACAAAACCACAGCATTCTTTTTTAAGGGAAATCAGGATTTTTTTTATATTCATTTCATTGGTCAGATCTCTAAAATTATAGGTTGTGGATATAAATCGTATGATGGCCAGGCGCTGGTCTAAAAACAATTCAAAAGAATGCTTTGTCTTATCTGCCATGGCATAAAGCGGTGCAATGATCTGACTTTTAAGATGGGATTTATATTGGAAATAGTTGATGACAACCATTGTTGCAAGGGGGAGTATGGTAATCAAAAGCATGATAACAATAATATTTCTTCTCAGCACCCTGTAATGATCCTGGTCTGCTGTATTTAAAAAGAACAGGGTATCGGTAACTTTTTTAAACATCCCTTCCCTCTATTATCCGATGTGACAGAATGTCTCCCGGTTTTAAACGGCTTTTTTCCCAGCAGTGGAATGCATCAGCCCAGCTCCCGGCAATGGAATCATACACATCTATTTTCTTCCATTTGAGAAATTGGTAATATTCTTCCTCAATAGCCCCGCAAATCAGGGTGTTTGTATGTTCAGACAACATAAGATGGCATAGCTCGTCAGCAGAAGATCTGGGAAGTATGATGGTTTTTTCTTCTTCGATAATATTACCTTTTGATAAGATCAAAATTAATACCTCGGTGGCCATATCAAATCGAGGGGCTACTTCTTCATGATATAAGGGGATGGTTATTTTATGTATCATAACTCAAATTACTGCGCCATATATTTTTGACATTGTCGGTTTGTCCGGTGCATTGTTTCAATTCGTATCATAATGGTTTAACTAAGTATAGAAAAAGTTTGTCAGGAATCAATTTTAAATTGTTTCATTTTTCTCCATAATGTGCTTCTTCCCCACCCCAGAATTTTTGCTGCCTTATTTTTCTTGCCTTTAGAATTCTTCAGGGCCTCTATGATTATTTCCCTTTGAATGCTAGACCATGTTTCAGGTGTGGTAAGATTATTTTTTGGGTTGAAAAGGGAATCAGCCGCTGTGTCTGTATTGTCGTTTTTCAGAGTCTGTCCTTTAATCTTAGAT
>QMMT01000148.1 GCA_003647385.1 Deltaproteobacteria bacterium | reverse complement strand
GTATTGTAATGTTTGGATAAAATTTTGTTTCACAGAAAAAATATAATGAAATCAATAAATTAAAAAATTATGCCAAACAAAAATCTAACATTAATCTAACACTTCTTATTAGATTTGACCAATAAAAGATATTTCAATAAAAAAAAGCATACTTTTTTGAGTATCAGTTTTATTCGTCATTAATTGTTAAATTTGCTCTATAAACAAGTGTTTTAATCCTTAAGTTGGAAGGAAGAGGTCATTTTTTTTGGAAAATATGGAATCGTTCTGGAAACAAGTAAAGTATAAAATTAAAAAAACATTACCTGATCATAGTTATAGAATGTGGATAGATCCTGTTAAGCTTCTTGAATATGATAATAACCATATTAAATTATCCAGTCCGAATGCTTATTTTATAAAACGGTTAAAAGATAATTATCTTCCAATATTTGAAGAAGAATTTTCAAAAATAGGGGTTAATGACATCAATATAGAATTTAAAGTTTCTTCAAAAGAAAGCGTAAATTCAAAAGAAAAAAACAAAAATACAAGTGCATATCCAGCTGTTTCTTTATCATCAAAAAAAACAAAGCAACTGCATCTGCCCGGGCTTAACGTAAGGTTTAACAATGGACGAATGTTCAAAAAAGGGTTTACCTTTGATGATTTTGTTGTGGGGGATAATTCAAGCTTTGCATACTCTGCATCCTTATCCCTTGCTCATGGGAAAATAAAAGGATCGAGCATGCTGTATCTTTTGGCTAAAACCGGTCTGGGTAAAAGCCATTTGTCCCAGGCTGTTGGACATCATATTATTACAAATAGCCTTTCCAAAAGAGTTTTTTATATAACGGCAGAAGATTTTACCAATGAAATGATATTTTCTTTGAGAAATAATACCATAGCGCGATTCAAAGAAAAATACAGAAAAAAATGTGACGTATTGATATTAGAAGATGTTCATTTCCTGTCTGGAAAGGATGCAACACAAAAAGAACTTGCCATTACGTTGGATTATCTTCTTGACGCAGATAAAAAAATTATTTTTTCAGGATGTGAACTCCCCGATGAGATTCCAAAACTCAATGCCCAGCTGAAATCCCGGTTAACCCAGGGACTTGTCACACAAATTGATGCTCCGGATTATGCCACTCGAGTGAGAATATTAAAAAAGAAATCAAAAATTTTTGAATATGAAATTCCCAATCAGGTGACCGAGTACATTGCTCAGGAGTTATGTGATGATGTCCGGCAGCTTGAAAGCGGGTTGTTTGGCGTGGCTGCAAAAGGACAGTTGATGGGATACAATATTGATATTGCTCTGGCAAAAAGTGTTATTGCCAATATTTCAAGAGCAAAAAAACGAGTAACGATTGAAACGATAAAGAAATTGGTCTGCAAAGAGTTTTCAATTTCTGAGATTGATATTGTATCCCCGTCCAGGAAAAGAAGGATTGTAAAACCGCGGCAAATGGCAATTTTTCTTTCCAGAAAATATACAGATCAACCCATTAAAAAAATCGGTACAAGTTTTAACAAATATCATGCTACTGCTATCTATGCCATTAATTCAATTGAAAGAGAGTTAAAACAAAAAAGCGTTATTTTTGAACAAGTAAACTATCTTTCCAAAAAAATTGAAGAAGGGAAACTTTAAATGGGACTTTCCGGTTCCGTTTTTCGACAGCTTCAAAAGATATCAGGAAAACAATTCGTAACAAAAGAAAAAGAAGAACGCTTGTGCTACTCCTATGATGCTACGGGCAATTCATTTCTTCCCGATGTCATTATTTTTCCGGGATCAGAAAAAGAAGTGGTTCAAATTTTACAATTGGCATCAAAAGAAAATTTGATTGTGGTACCCCGGGGTGCCGGCTCCGGTATGACCGGGGGGGCTGTGCCGATAAAAGGAGGACTTGTACTGGTTACAAGTCGAATGAACCAAATTTTTGATGTGGATGAAAATAATTTTTTAGTCAAGGTTCAACCGGGTGCCATTGTCTCAGATATTCACAAAACCGTAGAAGAAAAAGGGTTGTTTTATCCCCCTGATCCTGCAAGTTCATCTGTTTGTACCATTGGGGGAAATATTGGTGAATGTGCAGGGGGGCCACGAGCTGTAAAGTATGGTGTCACACGCGACTATGTCCTTGGCTTAAGCGCGGTACTGCCGTCCGGAGAAGTAATACAGACAGGAGTTTCTACGGCCAAGGGAGTTGCCGGATATGATCTGACACGCCTGATTGTTGGCTCGGAAGGTACTTTGGCGGTGGTGACTCAGATCACATTAAAACTGCTGCCCAAGCCTGCAACGATTAAAACAATGGCGATTTTTTTTGACAGCATACAAAAGGCTGCTAAAACCGTATCCGGTATCATGAAAGAAGCAGTTGTCCCAAGGTGTGTAGAATATCTGGATGAAGCCTGTCTTGATCTTATTAAAGATCACTTAAGTTTTGAATTGCCTGAAAGCATCAAAGCCATGTTGATCATTGAGCTGGATGGAGATGTCAAGAGTGTTGAAAAAGATGCCCAAAATATTAAAGCCGTGTGTTTTTCTTATGAAGCTCTGGATGTGATGGTGGCAAAAGATGAGATTGAGGCTCAAAAGCTGTGGGATGCCAGAAAAGCTCTGTCTCCAATCCTGTATAAAATTGCAAATAATAAGATAAACGAAGATATTGTTGTCCCAATAGATAAAATCCCTGATATGGTTCAGGTGACCCAGAACATACAGGAAACCTCCGGTTTAAAGGTGGTCAGTTTTGGCCATGCCGGGGATGGAAATATCCATTGCAATATCATGTATAACAAAGCAGATAAAAATGAACTAAAAAGGGCAAAAAAGGCTGTTGATGAGTTGTTTGATGCAACGTTGAGGTTAGGGGGCACCATTACCGGAGAACATGGGGTGGGGGTAACAAAAATAAAGTATCTGGTCCAGGAAATCGGTGCAGTACAAATTGAACTGATGAAAGGGATCAAAAAAGTGTTTGATCCTCAGAATATATTAAATCCCGGCAAGATTTTCCTTTAAAAAAAATTATTGGAGTTTTATTGCATATTGGTTGTGGATTAATAGTTTTTCCAAAATATCTATTTTTGGACTTTTATTGTGCAGAACGCAGCATCGTATGGATATTGAGCAATATGTTGAGCAGAGCTTGTTTTTTTTATTAAAATCTCCAAAACAATCCGGTATGTCTAAAGCGTCTTTTTCATTTGAATTTTTGATCAGTATCTGGTCCAGTTGTTTGATTTCCATATTCATTCCATATATCAGTTTTTTTTTATATTTAGTGTAAAAAAAATGATTGGTCAACACCTAATTTTTTTATATTGTTACCATTGATTCCAATTTTTCAACCAAAGGCGTAAGTGTTTGCTTTTGGGTGGCACAGACAGAAATACCCTTATTTAACAACCATTTGTCATCAAAAGACTCAAGGTCAATCCGGTCGATTTTATTAAATATATACAGGGTAGGGATGGTATCCAATTTCAAATTTTTTAAAATTTTTTCCACAGATTCTTTTTGCTGCCGGTAACGGGGATTACTGATATCTATCACATGTAAGATAATGTTTGCATCAGAAAGTTCTTCCAGGGTGGCATGAAAAGCCTGCATCAATTCTTTTGGGAGATCTTGAATAAATCCGACGGTGTCGGTGATAATGACCTCTGTATCTTTTGGGAACCTCAATCGCCTGCTGGACGGATCAAGGGTGGCAAACAAACGATTGGCTACGATAATTTTGCTTTGGGTTAATGTATTTAAAAGCGTTGATTTGCCGGCATTTGTATAACCAACAATCGAAATAATGGGTAAATCTTTTCGCTTACGCCGAGCCTTTTGCTGATGGCGCTGTTTATGGATTTTGACAATCTCTTTTTTTAGTCGGTTGATCCTGTCTCTAACTCTTCGCCGGTTGAGTTCAAGTTTTGTTTCACCGGGTCCTCTGCCTCCGATGCCGCCTGTCAAGCGTGACATAGCTGTATTTTTAGTGATCAGTCTGGGCAGCAGATATTCCATCTGGGCCAGTTCAACCTGAAATTTACCTTCTCTCGATTTAGCCTGCTTGGCAAAAATATCAAGGATCAACTGGGTTCGGTCAATGACTTTCATTTCAACAAAATCAGTAATAGATCGAATCTGGGCCGCAGATAATTCCCTGTTAAACAAAAGCAGGGTCGCATGTTTTTGAATTGCCTGAATGATGAGGCTGGAAAGTTTTCCTTTTCCCACTACAAATTTTGAATCAATGGTTCTTCTTCGTTGGATAGCGCTGCCAATCACGTTGATACCACTTGTTTTGCAAAGTTCTTTAAGTTCCTCCATGGAAGCCCAGGCCTCTTTGGGATTCATGGTCGCTGCATTGATTAAAAAAGCGTTTTCTTTGCCGGATTCAGGTTTGTATAATGAGTTTTTTCTTGTCAGTTCAGATTCAAGTGCCAGAATATGGGAAAGACAGTCAATATTCAATTGTTGGAGGGTACCGGGCTCTATAACCTGGTAGGGATCTGAATCTTCATCCGGAAGGATATGAGCAGAATAAACAGTTCCAGGCTTTCCGCTCTGTGTGATACAAACAGCCGTTATATAGTCCAGTCGCAACAAAGCAAGATCTGTTAAATCATCCCTTGTCAAGGGTTCACTCTTTAAATGGGTATGGATGAGGCGCAGCCCCTTTAGTTTCCCTGGAAGGGCCATAAAGCCGTCTGTTATGGGGATAACAATTCTGTGGGGTTCTCCGACAATAACATAAATTACCTTTCCGCTTCGGTCGATGAGCAGACCTATCTGCCGTCTGATGTCATGGGAAAGGCTTACCAGGAGATGTACAAGTTCCGGGTCTGTAATATACTCAGGTGGTGTATTGTAGTTATAGAGACTTTCTATCCTCTTGATCTGGGTGTTTCTCAGGCCCGAAGTGTTACCGGAAAGTTTTTTTTTCATTCAAATTCCTGGTATGAATCCGGTGCCAGTTCTTCGAACCGGGTATATTGACCCAGAAAATGCATAAAAGCCGTACCTGTCGCACCGTTTCTATTTTTAGCAACTATAATTTCTGCAGTTCCCTTTTTAGGATTATCCGGTTCTTTATTATAGATTTCATCCCTGTAAATGAATGCCACAATATCAGCGTCCTGTTCCAAAGCGCCTGATTCACGAAGATCAGACAGCATGGGCCTTTTATCCGATCGTTGTTCAAGCATTCGGTTCAGCTGGGATAAAGCCATAATCGGAACATCAAGCTCTTTGGCAAGTGCTTTTAATGATCGTGAGATTTCAGCAATTTCAAGGTCTCTTCGATCTGTCCTGAAAGGCGGCTTCATCAACTGAAGATAATCCACGATAATCAGGCCGATTTCATTGTGCTTTTGATATAGTTTTCTTGCTTTTGCTCTTATTTCCATTGCAGTGATGTTAGGTGTATCATCAATAAAAATAGGCAAGTCATTTAAAACACCAGCCGCATCGGTTGCATTCTGCCAGTCCTCCTGGTTAATAAAACCGGTTCTAAGCCGGTTTGAATCGATGCGTGCTTCAGAGGTCAGAAGTCTCATGGAAAGCTGTTCATTGGACATTTCAAGAGAGAATACAGCAACCGGTTTTTGTTCCTCAAGGGCAACATTTCTGGCAATGTTCAAGGCAAAAGCTGTTTTTCCCATGCTGGGTCTTGCCGCAAGAATAATTAAATCAGATTTCTGCAAACCTGACGTAATACTGTTGAGTCTGGCATAACCCGAAGAAATTCCTGAAAGTCCGCCATCTTTTCCCTGCTGCTCCTCAAGCTTATCAATATTTAAATTGATAAGATCTCCCAGACTTTGAAAGGAACCCCCTGATTTTTTTTCTGAAATATTTAAAATAGAGCTTTCGGCAAAATCAATAATATCTACAAAATCACCTTTATC
>QMMT01000147.1 GCA_003647385.1 Deltaproteobacteria bacterium | reverse complement strand
GTCAAGTCGGCATATCCAGTCTTTATCATTTCCAATGCCCTGGTAAACGGGTGACGTTGAATTTTCAATCTTAAGATTCAGATGCCTTTCAAGCCCTTCGAGAATATCAATATCTATGCCGGTAAATCCATACTTTGAATCAGGAGAAGCGATACGAAAAGGTGGCCATACTTCAGTTACAACGAGTAATTTTTCATCAGCCAGACAGGTTAAAGGATTTTGGAAAAGTAAACAGGCAACCAAAAAATAAAAATATATCATATTTGATTTGACCTGCATCTTTTTGGTCATCTTACTGATCCTTGAATAATACCAGTTTTAAATAATAAAACGTTTGTAAAAAAAATTGCCTGGTGATTGACCACAGATCGCCTCGAAGATAGTAGGAAATTTTTCTTTTTAATTTTGGTCACCCAAAATATTTTTTTCAGGTTGGGATATCTGTTACGATATCAGATAATTTTAAAAAAATCCATACCATAATCATTGACTGGCTCTGATGGCTGCATTATATTGGTTTGTTCAAATAGATAAATATAGATAGAAGGTTTAGAAAAATGCCAATTTATGAATATAAATGCAATGCGTGTGGCAAAAACTTTGAAACCCTGGTCATGGGAAGCTCCACACCTGAATGCCCCTCCTGTGACAGCCAGGATTTGTCACGGCTGATGTCGGCCTGCGGGTTTATTTCAAAATCATCCGGGCCTTCCGGTGAAACCCAAGTCAAATCAGCTGGTTCATCAGCCTGCGGCAGCTGTTCATCCTCCAATTGTTCTTCCTGCGGGGTTGGATAAAGATTCCATGAAAAAAAATATACGCATTGGCACCCGGGGAAGCCAGCTTGCCCTGTGGCAGGCCAATTTTATCAAAACTGAAATCGAACGCCTTTTCCCGGATTGTGATGTTGAACTGGACATTATCAAGACGACCGGGGACAAGATCACAGACCGGCCTCTTGCCATGATTGGTGGTAAAGGGCTCTTTGTCAAGGAAATTGAAGCTGCTCTCTTAAACAATGATATCGATCTTGCCGTTCACAGTATGAAGGATATGCCGGGAGAACTTCCAAAAGGGCTTATCATAGGCGCCATTCCAAAAAGAGAGAATCCTTTTGATGTTCTTATTTCTAAAAACAAGAGTTTGCTCTCTGATTATAAAAAGGGGGCAAAGATCGGCACTTCAAGTCTCAGGCGCGCATCCCAGATCAAGCATGTCAGACCGGATGTGACCATTGAGTCTATCCGGGGTAACCTGGACACCCGGATCAAAAAACTTAAAGCAGGAGATTACGATGCCATTGTGCTTGCGGCAGCAGGTCTTCGCCGCCTGGGGCAGGAAAGCGAAATCACAGAATATCTGGATGAAGCCATTATGATTCCGGCGGTGGGACAGGGAGCACTCTGTATTGAGACAAGAGAAAATGATGGTGATATTGAAGTAATTATGGAGAGACTCAATCATCATGATACATGGATCTGTGTGACAGGTGAACGGGCGTTTTTAAAACAGATAGAAGGTTCCTGTCATATTCCAGTAGCCTGTTTCGGTAAAATTATAGACAATGAAGTAGCATTAACCGCGGTGGTCGCCTCGGTGGACGGTAAAGAACTCATTAAAGAAAAAATTGTTTCCCCGATGGATAAAGTGGAAAAAAATGGTCGGGCACTTGCTGACCGGGTTCTTGAAAAAGGCGGGAAAAAAATATTGGAGAGCTTGAATTCAAATGACGGATAAAACAGGCAAGGTATATCTGATTGGTGCAGGCCCGGGTGATCCGGGTCTTTTAACTCTTAAGGCTAAAGAATGTATCGAAACAGCAGATGTAGTGGTTTACGACTATCTTGCATCCCCTTTTTTACTGGACTATGCCAAAAATGATGCACAGGTTATTTATGTGGGCAAAAAAGGCGGTGACCACACCCTTACCCAGGATAAAATCAACCTGCTGCTGGTGGATAAAGCCCGGCAGGGACTTGACGTGGCCAGACTGAAAGGCGGAGATCCCTTTGTATTTGGCCGGGGGGGTGAAGAAGCACAGATGCTGTTGAGTCATGGCGTTAGCTATGAAGTCGTTCCAGGTGTCACATCGGCCATTGCAGCACCTGCCTATGCAGGAATTCCAATCACCCACAGGGATCATACGTCCTTTGTATCCTTTATTACCGGTCATGAAGACCCCACGAAAAAAGATACCAGCATGCAATGGGATATATATGCCAAATCCAATGCCACTCTGGTCTTTCTCATGGGCGTTAAAAACCTTGAAAATATTGTAAAAAACCTGGTGACGCATGGCAAAGCGCCGGACACACCCATTGCGCTTGTCAGATGGGGAACCACGACACAACAACTGACCGTCACAGGGACACTTGAAACGATCGTTGAGCGGGTTAAAGAGGCAAAACTTACATCACCGGCTATTATTGTAATCGGCCATGTTGTCTCTTTGAGAGACGAGTTGGCCTGGTTTGATAAAAGACCTTTATTTGGGAAAAAAATAGTCATTACACGGGCTCGTGCCCAGGCAAGCAGCCTTGTATCAACGCTCACAAGGTTAGGGGCCCACTGTATTGAGATTCCAACCATTCAAATTGCTCCGCCGAAGGACAAAGGTCCGTTAAAAAAATCCATTGAAAATATAAACGATTATGACTGGGTTGTCCTCACCAGTGTCAACGGTGTTAAATTCTTTTTTGATACATTGTTTGATATGGGCAAGGATGTAAGAGCCCTGGGACACCTTAAATTTGCCTGTATTGGTCCTGTGACGAAAGAACGGCTGAAAGATTTTGGTATTATCAGTGATATCCTGCCGAAAACCTACAGAGCAGAAAGTGTGATTGAGTCGTTTTCAACCGTTGATATAAAGGATAAAAACGTATTGCTGCCAAGGGCAAAAAAGGCCCGAACCATTCTGCCAGAAGAATTAAGAAAAATGGGTGCACACATTGATGAAGTTGTGGCCTATGAAACACAGCTTGACGATACTAAAAAAGAGACATTGATTTCTCTGCTGGATGAAAATGAGATTGATGCCGTTACCTTTACAAGTTCATCCACTGTATCCAATTTTATATCGCAGCTTGAATCAGAAAATACCAAAACTCGTTTAAAAAATATTGTAACCGCCTCTATAGGCCCTATCACATCCGATACGGCAAGATCCCTTGGTATTGAGCCAACCCTTGAAGCCAGAGAATATACTATTCAAGGCCTTGTGGATGCTTTGTTATCTTACTATGAAAGTTGTGAATAAAAAATGATTGCCGGTAACCGTCCCATAAATTATCTTCGCATCTCAGTCACCGACCGGTGTAACTTTCGGTGTCAATATTGTGTTCCCTCATCTCCTTTCTCAGTGATTGAACATAAAAAAATTGCCAGATATGAGGAGATTTTACGGATCACAAACCTTGCCTGCAATTTAGGTATCACAAAGGTAAGGATTACCGGTGGAGAACCCTTTGTGAGAAAGGATATCTTTTCATTCCTGGAAAAATTGTGTGCCATTGACAGTCTCAAAGATATTTCCATTACGACGAATGGCGCATTATTAACCCGGGGAAAAATTGAAAAACTGATCACTCTTGGTATCAAACGGCTGAATTTCAGTCTGGACACCCTGGACCCTTCTAAATTTGCCCGGATTACCGGCAGGGACAGATTCCAAAGGGTTTGGGAATCCATTTTTACCGCCCATACTCTTGGGATATCACCGGTGAAAATCAATGCAGTTGTTTTACGGGGGATTAATGATGATGAAATTGAAGATATTACCGCTTTGACATTAAAGTACCCCTTCCACATCCGATTCATTGAATACATGCCCATGGGTGATTCTGCTGTTGAAAAAGAGCAGCAGATGTTAACCCAGGAAATTATGGAAAAAATCGAATTAAAATTTGGGAAACTCATGCCGGTCAAACGAACTGCCAATGACGGCCCTGCAAAAAAATTCCAGATTGCAGGTGCCAAAGGAATTGTCGGCTTTATCACCCCGATCAGCTCTCATTTCTGCAGTGAGTGCAACAGGTTGAGGCTGACATCACGGGGAACATTACGCCCCTGCCTCTTAAATAACTATGAAAAAGATATTTTAAATCCACTTCGAAATGGTGCCTCTGATGATGAGTTAAAACAGATCATTCTTGCCGCATTGACAAAAAAGCCATCCTTTCACGGGTTAACGGATCAGTCCATTAAAGACATGCCCATCAGTCATATGACGTCCATCGGCGGATAATTTTTAAAAAAAATATAAATTATTTTGAACATTTTAATTCTCCCGGTGTCAATGGTTAATAGAATAGCAAATGGCTTGTACTTGCTCTTTTTATGAAACTTAAGATGGAGGATAAAAAAATGAAAAAATTAATCACCATAACAACTGCCATTACGTTATTAATTTATTTTTCCACGGTATCTGCTCATGCAGGAGCAGCAAGAAGACATACCATTGAAGGGTTCATGCTGGGAACCGGTGTTGCCATTTTAACGGCTGCTCTATATAATGGAAGTCGTCAGCAGCAGCCCAACACGGATTATACCCAGGACAACGGCAGAAACGTTGAAGCCTGCTATCCTGGACACCGATACGGCCACTGGAAAAAAAAACACAAAAAACACAGGCACCACAGGCCACGGGGACATTGGGAAGTTGACAGAATCTGGGTGGACCCTGTTTATGAAAAAAAATGGAACCCCGGACACTATAACCGCAGAGGCGGATGGGTCAGTGGCAGGCACGAAGAATTTCTGGTCAGCGATGGATACTGGCAGGAAGAAAAGGTGTGGGTGAGATATTAACAAAACCACAACATTTAATTTATTGTGAACAAAATAGAATCGAACTCAGATGCTATTAATGAACAGGACCTTGTTAAAAGGCTGCAAAAGGGACAGGAATGGTCTTTCAATGTGCTTGTCAACAAATACCAGGACAGATTGCTAAAAATCGCCTACGGGGTTACGCTTGATCGTGAAGAAAGTCTGGAAATAGTACAGGATGTGTTTATCAGTGCTTTTAAGAATATCAAGACGTTCAGGCAAGACGCCAGCCTTGCCACCTGGCTGAGAAAAATCACCATCAATCAATGCCTGAACTGGAAACGAAAATGGAAAAGAAGATTCAAATGGCATCATGACCCCATTGAATCTGAAAATGATAAAAACCTGTTCAAAGAAAGTAAAAAGGACAATGATCCGGAAACACTGTACAGAAAAAAACAATTTGAGGAAAACCTCATGACAGCAATAAAAAAACTTCCGGAAAAAATACGGCTGGTTTTTGTTCTAAATGCGTTTGAAGGGCTCTCATATGAAGAAATTGCAAAGACACTTAATATTAAAAAAGGAACGGTTAGTTCACGGCTTTATTCAGCACGGAAAAACCTTATCAATTCATTGGAAATGAAGGATTAAAAGGAAGGATTTTATGAAAAAAACATGCAGCAGGTATAGGTCGGAAGATATCAGCCGGTTTGTTGACAATGAACTTTCCCAAGCCCGATATCATGAACTGGCAAAGCATCTTCGCGATTGCCCTGACTGTAGAAGCCTTGTCGAAAAGTATAAAAACCTGACGGTCATGTTCAACGATCATGCAGGTCATACAGGCTTAAAAATAGATCCTGCTGCCTTGAAACAAAATCTTGTGCTCACCACACAATCTTCACTCAAAAAAATATTGGGAAATATTTACTTGAAACTTGCGTCTATTGCTGCAATATTAATCATCAGTCTGTTTTGGTTTCAGGGAGGTATGTTTCGTTCTACAGGCCCAAGTGCGATTGTAACATCTGTAGACACAGATTTTTCATCTGTTATGATTATTGAAACTCAAAAGAAAAAACATACTATCATCTGGTTTTCCGAAACCTGATAATAAAGGGGCGTCATGGTCAGATTTATAAAAATAATTTTATTTTTTTTAAGCATCGCATGTTTTTTTTCTCAACCCGCACTTGCGAAAACTAAAATTTTAACACATGTAAAGG
>QMMT01000146.1 GCA_003647385.1 Deltaproteobacteria bacterium | reverse complement strand
GTCAATGTATGAATTCGCAATTGACAATGCCGCATAGGTCGATGGAACGATTGTGCCGAAATATTCTGCAAACCCTTCACTCCAGGCAAACTCTTCATTTTTATCATCCGTACAGAAATTATGGCCTGAATCGCCCCAGTATTCATCATTGGTGCCGATGGCATCCTGGAGGTAATGACCGTACTCATGAATGATGGTGTAGTCACTGAAACCGTCTGCGGCTTCTATGTAAATTTCTTCATACATTGGATTATATTGGGAACCCGCTGCATCGGGCCACTGGACATCGACATATCCGATGTTGTCATTATCACTTCTTTTTCCTTCTGCGTACTGCCTGGCATATAAAATGGCATCTGCTATGTTGAAATATCCCGAACCACCGGTAAAAGTACCGCTCTCGTCACTACCCCCTCCGCAGGTGACCGCATCGATTTCTTCCGCCCAATAACCTTGAAAATCCATATTGGTATTCCTGCCGATCTTAAGGTCTCCAAAATTGACGATCCTTGATGGCGGGATCTCCCGTGAACCACTATGCCACCAGACCAGTTCATGACAGTCATCCAGATCTTTGGCGATTCTTACGGCATAATTAAACCAGTATGGGTCATAATCATCAATATGCCCCAGCCTGACATATGCTGATTTAAAATTCATTTTCGGGACCCAGAAAATAAAATTACCCAGACTGTCAGTAGGCCACTGGGCCTGGTGTGTCGGTGAAGTACAGGGGTGGCTGTCACAGAACCTTACAAGCATGTTTCCGTGCCGGACCGGTTTAAAAAGGCCTGTATCACTGTCTGAGTCCTCATAAAGGAGTCTTCCTCTGATTTCGATATATCCACAGGGCATACATTGTGATCCCCCGCAGTCGACCCCTTCTTCGTCATAATCCTGTATGCCGTTACTGCAGCAGGAGTCGCAATCCGCATAAATGGATTTTAAACTGCAGTCCACTGATACTTCATCCTGGTTTTGAATTCCGTCATCACATGACGGCATCATGCACGCCCCGTCCTGGCAGCTTCCTTCACACTCCCAGGGGGACGAATACACATCGCATCCGTCAATAATTGGGAATGCAAGGCATTCCTGAAGGGTCTGATCGGAAGTACAGGTATCCACACACCCCGGGGCACTGCCTTTTTCATAGATATCCGCACCGCCGTCCGTATCGTAGCAGTCGGAACTTTCAATTTTTTTGTAACAGTATTTAAAAACCGAAAAATCACCAACCCATTCCTCACCGCATGGATTACTCGAGTAGGCCATAAAGTTGTTGGGACCAAAATGATCTTCAGCCTCCATACCTGTTGCACATTTATATCCAGCCGGACAGTTGCAAGGTTCTTCGCAGGGGCCGGGGACGTCAGGAGTGCGGTTGCTGCAATCGACACCGTCCTCCCCCTGGTTCTGAATCCAGTCATCGCATGTGGGCGGCAGACATCTGCCGTCTTCGCACACCGAATCACAATCGTAATACGCAATATTAACCTGACATTTGCCGTCGACCACATCGACATAACATTCGTTCACCACCGTGGGTGGATGGGAAAATTCAGAACACCGGTCCTCACAACCCGGGGCACTGCCTTTGACATCGTAGGTTTTGCCTCCGTCGGTATCAATGCATTCATCAATGGGAATTTCGCTGTAACAGTATTTTGTCATGTAAAGGTCTCCCACCCAGCCATACCCGCAGACCTTATGTGAGCAGGCGTTAAAATTGCCGACACCGAATTTTGCATCTGCATCCGGACCGGTGAGACATTCGCACCCCGGCGGGCAGATCAAAGACATCAATCCCGGGTTCACCGCCATAAAACGGGCGGCTTCGTATTCACTCATATCCGGTTCCGTTTCGCCGTCTGAGCTGTTCATCCCGAAAAGACCGGCAAACCATTCAACGTCATAGCATTCCTGACCCGAGCTTCCTAAACCAGCGGTAAATTCAGACAGATCAGATCCGTCGACATCACCGTCGACATCACCGTCTGCATAGTCTGGATTTTCATCATCCAGACAGTCATCAACCCCGTCGCTGACTTCGACGTATATTCTTTTTTGAATCTGTTCGTAATCGACTTTGTCGAAACTCAACAGAAAGGTGACCGGAATAAAATATGTGCCGGTCTCATTCAGCCTCAGGTCAAACTGCACCTCATAGGGCATGCCCACCCTTCTAAGATATCTTTTTTGAACCGCCTCGGACAACAACTCAATGTTCTCATGCAGGGAGGTAATACCGACAACAGCCTCTTCTCCGGTAAGGACTGTCGAGGAAATTCTGGCGATCAATGCAACAGAGCTTCCCTTTATTAGTTTCCCGGAAATAAACAGTTCCAACGCCCCTTTTTTCGGCTGAGGACGAAGATCTCGGATTAAATGTATACTGGCATAAGCCGCTGTTCTGACATTTTCATTTTTATCACCCATTGCCAGTTCTTTTAGATAAGCAGAGACATCATCAGGCTCGTTTCTGTTCAGCGCAATATCTGTTAAAGCCAAGACCCCACGTTCCCTTACATAGGGATCGAGGCTGGTATCTATGATTTGTTTTATGGCTGTGACATAATGATCCGGAAGCTCCCGTTGCATAGATTCCAGATACCTAATCTCATCATTAGGGTCAGCACACCATCCAATGCCATATATGAGTGTCATGGAGAACAACAAACTGATGATAAACGCTCTGGAAATCTTCTTTTTTGTCATAGCTGATTCCTCCTTTTACCTGTTAAGATTTGTTTTCAGGGATTTTCAGGTCGGAACAGCAATTGGTGAGCTTGCGCAGAAAGTTTATTCAATCAGACAAGGCCAAACGATTTTCAAAGAAATAAAATCAGCAAAACAAGAATTTCAGAAAACAGATGGTAGCAAAGCTTTTATTTTCATTAATCCCTTTCAATATCTTATAGAATAGGAACCTATTTTTTGTCAACCCTGATATACAAAATTCAACGGAAAGGGGATAAAACCCAATCCCTTTCTTTATTGACCCGCTGATTTTTCATACAATTAACCACCAAAAGTATTAAAAAAAGTTTTAAAAATAAGTATACAAAAAAAATAAAATCTATATTAATCCTTCCCCAGAAAATTGGAAATGAAGTTAAGCTACTTTTGAATGAATTTTCGGAGATGTAAAAAGAGAGCTTTAATGGTATTAGTTCCCACGAGGAAAATTCCCAACGTAGCGACAACTTCGAAAAGAAATATACATTGAGCAGGCTCTGGGCGATAGGTACCATTTTATCGTGTAACAGTTGCTTTTTTACAAAAACTTCAGACACAAGATATGGTATGAAAATCATTTAAGTCTGGGTCGGGAAATACACTTTTAATAATTTATCAGACTGAAAATTTGGACTTACAACTAATTATCCCCTGTTGGAAATATTCAGGGCACTGATTCTCATAGATATCAAATATATACTTCACTGAAATTTGGATAAATAATAATTTTCCTTCTTGACTGTAGATCTTAAATTTATTATCCGCTTATCAATGAGACAAATCATTAAAAATATTTACCATGTGGGTGACAATGAGTGCTCTGTTTATATGGTAGATACGCAAAGCGAGCAGGGATGGTCGCCTTCCCATTGAAGAGCCTGGTCATGACGGAAGGACAGCAGCTTGAACTATTAACCCAGAAAGCAAAAAGGCTTGGGGCAAATGCTTCAGCCATTATATCGTCTAAAGAGATTCAGGCAAAAGATAATTTAGCAGCACTTTGTAACGGAGAATATACCTGTCCGAATTATGGTCTATCAGCAAGCTGCCCACCCAATGTGGAAGGCCCTGCCGAATTTAGAAAGTGGCAGGAAGGAAGCGAATATTCAATTGCCGTGAAAATAGAATTGCCTACATCAGTCATGTTCTCCGATGAGCGAAAGGGTGTGATGCAACAGCTTCATCTGATTGTAGCAGCAATAGAGCAAAAAGCCATCGAAATAGGTTTTGGAAAATCAAAAGCGTTTGCTGGCGGATCATGTAAAGAATTGTTTTGTGACGATCAAGAGAAATGCTGCGTTGTAGCAGAAAATAAACCCTGCCGTCATATAGAGCTTGCCCGCCCATCTATGTCAGGTTTTGGTATTGATGTCACACAATTGATGAAGTCTTCCGGATGGTCAGCCCAAAAAGTAAAAAATGAAAATTTAACGAATAAAGATGCCATAAGCTGGGTGGCGGGCTTAATCATGCTTGCCTGAAATTTATGAGTTTATAGATATTTCTATGTTCAATTGGTTGAACTTTAAATTATCCAAAAACTAAAGGGCTGATCTTACAAAAAAGTATTACTGTAAAATATTCATTATGCTATTATTTAAAAAAGAGTTTTTTAATCATATGGATTTGCGTCTAACTTGTGAAGTACATTTCCATGAACTGAATTAAAATGGAGAACTTCTATGAAAAAACAATTTTACCAGATCATTGCCGCAATCTCAGTACTATTTCTATTTTTTCCAATTGTTCAGGCCAAAATTGAATGGAACATTTTAGACAGTATTGACCTTGAGGAAAGACCCATAAGCATTGCCATATCCAAAGATGGGAAAACGACATATATACTTTGCGATAAAAGTATAAAAGTACATTCAAAAATAGAAAATAAAATAATTGACAGCATACCGCTCACCGGCAGCTTTTCTCAGATCACAATTTCACCCAATGGAGAAAACCTGCTTCTTACAGATACAAAAAACAACAGGATATCCATCATTGAAATCGTCCAGATTTTTGATATGAAAATCGGTCAGTCACCCATATTGGGTGAAGCCGATGCACCGGTAACTATTTTTGATTTTACCGATTATCAATGACCGTATTGCGCCAGGGTTTTCCCTGTACTTGAGCAGTTGCTCGAAAAATATCCAAATGAAGTAAACCTGGTTATCAAACATTACCCCCTGAACATGCATAAAGCAGCAAGGAAAGCTGCCATTGCATCACTGGCGGCAGCAAATCAAGGGAAATATAGGGAAATATCCAAAATATTTTTTAATAACTTTAAAGTGCTGAATGACGAAAAAATAAAAATTTTTGCCCAGCAAGCAGGTCTTGATATGCTAAAGTTTGAAAAGGATTTAAAGGATCCCTCCATCATTAATAGAATCAATGCAGATATTCGGCTTGCTAAAAAATGTAAGGTCAGGGGAGTACCGGCAATATTTATTAACGGAAAGCTTGTTAAGAACCGTTCAATTGATGCCATGTCCCGAATGATCGATAAGGAACTGGGGAAAAAATAATTCTGTTAGCTGATGGACGTGTGGCGGTATATTTTTAAGTATGGTAGGATGGATGCATAAATTTTTTGGAGAGGTAAAACCAATGTCGGACATTAAAAATGCTTGGACAAATTCTCGTAAGATTGCCCAGGATAAGCAGAAATTCCGGGGAGAAAAAACCGGACTTAAAATCGGAAGATATAATCATCTGGTTATTGAGAGCAGGTCTGATTTTGGTTTGTATCTAAGTTCCAGTGAGGGAAGGATTCTGCTTCCCAATAAATATGTTTCCAGCGATTTAAATATTGGTGATTCCCTTGAAGCGTTTGTGTACACCGACTCCGAGGATCGTTTGGTTGCCACCACATTAAAACCTGCCGGTATTGTTGGAGATTTCGTTTTTCTCAAAGCAAAAGATGTGACTTCGTTTGGAACATTTATGGAGTGGGGACTTGAAAAAGACCTGCTGGTACCCAAAAATGCACAGCAGGACTCCATGTCGCCCGGGAAAAAATATCTCACAAAAATCTGTTTGGATCAAATGACACAACGGGTGTACGGAACAACTCAAATATCTGTGAATTGTGATCAAAATATCAAGGGTCTTAAAGTGGGTCAAAAGGTTGATCTTATGATCCATTCTATTACCAAGATTGGTATCATGGCCGTCATCAATAACCGATATTATGGTATGTTGTATCTCAATGAAACCTACCAGGATCTGTCGATTGGCGATACCTGTACCGGCTATATCATCATGATATAGCCGGTAC
>QMMT01000145.1 GCA_003647385.1 Deltaproteobacteria bacterium | reverse complement strand
GATCCCAGAAAATGGAAACATTGGGCCTTTTAGCCGGTGGCGTGGCCCACGATTTAAACAATATATTATCCGGTATTGTAACCTATCCTGAGCTTCTGGCAATGGATCTTCACAGGGATGACCCATTAAAAAAATCACTTGATATTATTCAATCATCCGGAAACCGGGCTGCTGAAATCGTCCAGGATCTTCTCACCCTTTCCAGACGCGGTGTAATCACCCGGGAGACATTGAACTTAAATGAGCTGGTCCTGGATTTTTTGTTTACCCTGGAATACAAGAAAATTCTATCATTCCATCCCAACATTATTGTTGAAAAACAGATCACAGCCACCACACCCTTTTTGAAAGGCTCATCGATTCATCTTCAAAAAACATTGATGAATCTGATATCCAATGCCGCAGAAGCCCAACCCGACGGGGGGGTCATCCATATCCGCACTCAAAACAGACATCTGGATAAGCCCATAAAAGGATATGATCACGTACAGGCTGGGAATTATGTTGTCTTAAGTGTTCAAGATAAGGGTATCGGAATTGATCCTGAAGATTTAAAAAGAATATTTGAGCCTTTCTTCACCAAAAAAGTGATGGGAAGAAGCGGCACCGGCCTTGGCATGGCAGTCGTATGGGGAACTGTTCAGGACCATGAAGGTTATATTGATATTATTTCAAGTGCGGCTAAAGGTACTATCTTTAATTTGTACTTTCCCATAACTCACGATGAAACTTTGACAAAGATTGAACCTCTTTCCATAGATGCCTATAAAGGCAACGGTGAAAAAATTCTGGTTATTGATGATGTTGATGAACAAAGACAGATTGCCGGCATCACCCTGGAGAAGCTTGGCTATAAAACCATTGGTGTAAAAAGTGGAGAAGAGGCAATTCAATATTTGAAAGAAAATGATGCGGATCTGCTGCTTTTAGATATGATCATGGCGCCCGGGATCGATGGTTTTGAAACTTACCGGCAGATCCTGAACTTCAAACCAAATCAAAAAGCAATTATTGCCAGCGGTTACTCCCAAACCAGGCAGGCAGAAAAAACCCTCAGGCTTGGGGCAGGTCATTATCTTAAAAAACCCTATACCATTGAAAAAATCGGGATGGCGGTAAAAAACGAATTATTAAAAACAAAATACTGAAAGGAACCTGACACATGATGCTCTCAAAAAAATTAAGACTGTTGATCACGGCACTTATTTTCATCCTCTTTAACATTGGAACCTGTTTTGCCCAACAGAACCTGACACTCGCCGCCCCATTGGCACCGGGAAAGATAAAGGTTCTTGAGCCCAACATGATATTGTCCTCAAAAATCAAACACCAGAAACCTTTAAAGAAAGGGACGCTTTCTTCTTTGGCAAACAAACCGGTTCAACTGGGCGACAGAACTTCAGCACCCCTTGGAAGCATTGCTAAAGTGGCCTTTAAGCCCATGGACCAATATGCCGGCAGATTAAACAAAAGAGCAAAAATCGGCAAAACAATTCTTACAAGGCCCATTGTCCTCGATGAAGCCATTGAATTTGATGATTCTTTTGTCATTCGCAAGAGCACCACCGTTATTGTACTTGATCCAAAAGAAATGAAACGTATTTCCCCTGCCTTTAACTCATTCTTGAGCCAGCGCTCCGCAAAAAAAGTGTCTGTAAATGAACTGGATGCTGAAAGCCGTAAAGGGCTTGCCGAGTTGATGAAAACCATAGGAACACTTGACCCCAAAAATCCTGTCCGACAGGAAGCGGCCAGAGGTGAACAAGCGGTTTTGGATGCCATTGTCGAAGGAAAAGGAAAACTGACCATTGAGGATACCATTGTCGTGCCAAAATTGATCCCCTTGCCGGTAAAGGGTGTCACCATGTATCCGACATTTAAAAACGGTACATTAAACTTTAAAAAACTAAAACCGGTTACCCTGCCGGTTTTAAAAGAACTGAACAGGGTTCCAAGAAAAACAACTCTGAAACCCGTGACAAATTTAAAGATGCAGCAGGTCACGATGGCACCACAAAATCCCGGTATTCCGGAATTTAATACATCAGGAAAACATTATTTTACTGCGGAATTTTTAGCTGGCTTTACCACGGGGCACTCCTGGCAGTGGGAAAGAAAGTGGACATATGATTCAGGTTTCTTCAGGGTAACCATTGGCGGTGGTTATGGATTTGGTCTTCGGATACCTGTCCGGGCAAAAGGAGAGCTTTCTCCTACCCATATTTACAACTATGATCGAAGGGATAAAAAAATCAATGCCCAGGGGAAAATCATGGTGGAAACCCTTGATGCAGATTCAAATTACTACAAAAGGACAGGGTTGCAAAACTCAAAACTTTTCCGGGGCAATGAAGTGGTTCTTGAATATCAATTGGGATTTGGCTACAAATTAAGGGCCTTGTGGAAAGACCTTGCCAAAAAAACCTTTAGCGGAGCCGGACTGACTTACAGCCAGAATGCAAGACCGCCCTGGGGTGCAAACTGTTCCAATTGCGGGTTCCATATTCCCATCCCGCCTGAGATAACTCAGACCACCCTTAATTTTTCTGTTATGACAGGATTTGTTCAAACAGGATTTCATGTAAATGGAACCGGGAAAGCATCTTTTGGCTTTACACCGCTTTTCAATAACAACCCTTCAAATACGATCAACCTCATGTTTGACCGCCCCCAGTACAAAACATTTAATATCAGGCTTTTGCCCCTCACACCACCATCGGGAAAAGATATGATCACTCAAAAATTCGGATTCCGCTTAGACAACCTGGTCTACCGCATGGGGATGTCCATTACCCCTGAAGTCCGAGTGGGTGTACAGGCCGGTTATAAAAATTTTTCAAGAACATTTACCACAGAGTGGATCCAGTTAAACATGTTTAAGCTTAACATGGGAACGGTTCAGCTTTATACCCATGAGGGTACAAGACCGGATTATACCTTTAATGAGGGCATCAAAACATTTAAGAGACTACCGAAAAAAACAAAAGATCCTAAAAAAATGAAACAAATGCCAGCTATGAAAACCAATTAAAGGGCAACCCCATGTTTCATGGATATTTTTTCAAACATGACGACAATGCCGGCAGCAATTCCATATACAATATCAATATTGGCGTTCATGTCGGCAGATGAATCAAAGAACAGGTGAAGATCTGATTCCATTCCATCTTCCGGTTTCCAGTAGCAGATCAATAAGGGAACTTTAGGCAGAGGATAAAGAACCAGTGCTATATCGGATTCATAGTGATTTTTTACCTTTTCACCATTAAAGATGAAGATCAAATCTTCAAACAGGTGGGTATATCTGTCAGCAATCTGTTTGAAAGACTTTTCCGATCGCTGGACAAAGAGTCCGTTTTTTTCACGGCCTCCCTTAAGTTCCCTTAACGGCACCCATTTCCCTGTCAGAGGAACTCCTTTGCAATGAAGTATATACCCCAAAACAGGTGCGGCGATCCAGGGATTAATATGGATATCTGAAAACATGTTGCCGGATGAATCAATGGAGAATTGCTTGCCAAAAATCCTGATGGTAAGCTTTCCTTTTGAAAAAACGCCCCCCACCCTTTGGGCAGCATATTCCAGGTCGCAGAATTTTATTTCATTTTTAAGGTCTGTCAGCATGGATTCACGGTATGCTTCATTCGTCATTTTTTTCTTTTGTTTTCCCTTGTATTGCTCAAGCACTTTTTTACCTAAAACAGGACATTGATCCAAAGGTTTCTCTCCTAAAAAAACTTTTGAGGCAAAGGCAAGACAGGTCTGTTCATTGCATTTTCTGCAATTGGATTTATCTAAGAGCTTAAACACTTCCATGGCATTGGCAAATTCAGACATATAAATACCCTTTTTTTAAAAAATGACATAAAGTGTAACCCTTGACTTACGCTTTTACAAGAAATTATTGTCCGGTAACCGGGGTTTACAAAATAGGCACTGGGTCTTATATTATCCCAAAATCAACCCAAACCAAAAAGGATGTGGAGCAAACCATTGAAACAGATTATTGTTCTTGCAACGACAAACAAGGGAAAAACAAGGGAAATCAAAGCACTTTTAAAAGACTTTCCCATTGATATTAAAAACCTTGATGATTTCGGCCCTATCCCTGAAATCATTGAAGACGGAGAAACCTTTGATGACAATGCCTATAAAAAATCCTCTTTTACGGCCAGAATATTAGGATACCCCGCCATGGCGGATGACTCAGGACTTTGTGTGGATGCCCTTGACGGTGCACCAGGGGTTTATTCTGCCAGATATGCCGGAGAAAATGCAACAGACGCGGATAATGTCAATAAAATGCTGGCCGACTTAAAAAACAAAGAGAACAGGAAAGCATCCTTTAAGTGTGTGATTTCCATAGCCGTTCCCACCGGTGCTGCGCTCACCTATGAAGGAGAATGCAAAGGTGTTATCACTAAAGAACCTTCCGGCGACAATGGGTTTGGATATGACCCGCTCTTTTTTTATCCCAAATTTAATAAAACCTTTGCCCAGCTAACCATTGAAGAAAAGGGACAAGTCAGTCACCGGGGCCGCGCATTAAAAGAAATTTGTGATGAAATGGATAAAATTCTTGACTGGATTGATATTAATAAACCCAGGTTCCAGCGGGTTGAATGCAAAGGAGACAACTTGTGACACCCTCATCTTTTAAAGACCTTGTAAAAGGAAACAGGTCCTGCCGACGGTTTGACAACGCTTATAAAATTGACGAACAAGTTTTAAGAGACCTGGTGGACCTTGCCAGAAACTGTGCTTCAGCTGCCAATATGCAACCCTTGAAATATGTGGTCTGCTGTGACGCGATTAAAAATGAAGAGATTTTCTCCTGTCTTGGCTGGGCCGCTTATCTCAAAGACTGGAAAGGCCCTGTAAAAAAAGAAAGGCCTTCTGCCTATATTGTCATCCTGGGGGACCACAATGTTTCCGACAAATTCTGGTGCGACCATGGCATTGCGTCCCAGACCATGCTCTTAGGGGCTAGATCCATGGGGCTTGGCGGATGTATGTTCGGTGCCATCAATATCAAGAAGCTTAAAACGGCTCTGAATATTGGGGATCATCTTGAACCCAAACTGGTCGTGGCCTTGGGAAAACCCGTTGAAAAGATCCAGATTGATGAATTAAATGAAAACGGGGATATCAAATACTGGCGGGATGAAAAAGGGGTTCACCATGTCCCTAAAAGAAACCTTGACGATATCATCATTGGTTCATGGTAAACAAAAAAAAAATACTTCTTGTAAATCCCTCCTGCCTTGATGCAAGAATTTTGGGGGAAGATGCGCAAATTGTTCCCATAGGACTCTACTATATTGGAGCACTTCTCAGGGAAAACGGATTTGCTGCAACTATCTTCAACCTGGCAGATATAAGGCAAGATCCTGTTAAGGCATTCAAAAAACACATCACAACTGAACAACCGGATGTCATTGGATTTTCCGTAATCAATGCAAACCGCTGGAATGCTATGGAATCTGCAAAGGCTGCAAGATTGATCAAGCCTGATGTCACTATTGTCTTTGGTGGGCCTGCGCCAACATTTTTAGCTGATCATCTGTTAACGGCCTGCCCTGATATTGATTTTATTGTTGCAGGAGAGGGTGAAATCACCTTTCTTGAACTTGTAACCCTGCTTGAAAACAACGACTTTGGATCTTTTGAAAAGATTAACGGTCTTATTTTTAGAAAAAAGAATGCTCTTTTCAAGTCACCGCCACGGCAGCCTGTTGAGATACTTGATACACTGGTTCATCCGTCTAAATATTTTACCTATCAACATCTTGCCATGTCCCGGGGATGTCCCGGTAAATGCACTTTTTGCGGATCTCCCAAATTCTGGAAAATTTCAAGTGTGAGGTCTCATTCGCCTGAATGGTTTGCAGATGAGATTGAAAGCCTGGTCAAGGGTGGTATTACGCATTTTTATATTTCCGATGATACCTTTACAATGGATAAGCAGCGGGTAATTGAGTTTTGCACTCTTATCATTAAAAGGAAGCTTGACATCACCTGGAATGCTATTTCAAGAGTGGACGTCAT
>QMMT01000144.1 GCA_003647385.1 Deltaproteobacteria bacterium | reverse complement strand
TCTTTAAACAAAGGGATGCTATTGTTGTTTATACCTCAACAGAGCCGGCAGAAGCACTGAAACTTGGTGGAAACATTGTTATTCTTGATGAAGGGCGAGTTCTTCAAACCGGGATCACTTCTGAAGTCTTTCATAGGCCAGCGACGATCAAAGTTGCTGAAGTTTTCAGTGACCCCCCCATTAATTTAATTGATTGCAATGTTGAAGGGCCTGGGTTTCACCTGGGAAACGATTTGACCATACCTTTAACGATGCATATGAAATCTTTGACATCGGGCGATTATATTGTAGGTATTCGTTCCAATCACCTGCATTTAAATCCCCAAAATAAAACAGATATTGCAATAGAAGCAATTCTCGATCTGGCAGAAATAAACGGATCTGAAACATTTTTCCATGTGAATTATACCGGCACAAAGCTTGTTGTTCAAGAATTAGGCGTGTATTCAAAAAAAATTGGTTCAAAGATTTTGTTTTATCTTGATCCGGCAAATTTATTTGTATTTTCCAAAGCTGGAGAACTTATTTTGTCGCCGAAAAATGCCTCTGCTTAATTAGGGTGTGACTAGGAGATATGAATGGCAGAAATAACCTTAGATAATGTGGCTCACAGTTATATTGCGAACCCAAAGAACGAAACAGATTATGCATTGAGATTGATTGATAACATCTGGAAGGATGGCGGGGCATATGCTCTTCTCGGCCCTTCCGGCTGTGGGAAAACGACTTTACTGAATATTATTTCAGGCCTTCTCACCCCTAGCAAAGGCAGGGTCTTATTTGATGGAAAAGATGTTACCGGTCTGCCCCCTGAAAAACGGAACATTTCCCAGGTTTTTCAATTCCCTGTTCTTTATGATACCATGAGTGTTTATGACAACCTTGCCTTTCCTTTGAAAAATCGCGGATTTAATAAAATTGACATCGAAAAACGGGTTCTGGAAGTGGCAGAAATACTTGACCTGACAGACAGCCTTAATAAAAAGGCTGCCAGGCTTAGTGCAGATGCCAAACAAAAGATATCCCTGGGGCGGGGACTTGTCAGAAGTGATGTGGCAGCTATTTTATTTGATGAACCCCTTACGGTTATTGATCCCCATTTGAAATGGCAGCTGCGGTGCAAATTGAAACAGGTCCATGAACAATTAAAACTCACCTTATTATATGTGACCCATGACCAGGTGGAAGCCCTTACCTTTGCGGATCATGTAATTGTCATGTATGAGGGTGGGATAGTCCAGATTGGTAGTCCCCAGGAACTTTTTGAAAATCCCAGTCATAAATTTGTGGGTTATTTTATCGGCAGCCCTGGAATGAATTTTCTGCCCTGCACCCTTGGGGGCAGCCATGCCATGGTGGGTGATATAAAAATCAAATTAAATGATGAAACCGCTGCCCTGGGTGCTGCTGCCAAAGGGAAAATTGAACTGGGCATACGACCCCTCTATCTTCAGATACATGATACCCAGGTTGAAGGAAGTTTACCAGCAATCGTCAAATCAATAGAAGATCACGGTAATTACAAAATTGTTACGGTAATCCTGGGTGATAACAATATTCTCAGAGCCCGTTTGCCTGAAGGAAAACACACGCCTTCTGAAAAGGCCTGGCTAAAATTTTCTAAAAACTGGATCAGATTATTTAGCAATGACATACTTTTAAAAAACTAAGTTAGGAGTATCACTCATATGGATAAATGGAAAGATAACAAAGCCTGGTTTTTTGTTCTGCCGGTTTTTATTCTGGTTGCCTTCAGCGCCATCATCCCCTTGATGACGGTGGTTAACTATTCCCTGCAGGACATTTTCGGCCCGGGCCAAAGGGTGTTCGTGGGGATTGAGTGGTTTGAGGAAGTACTTTCTGACAAAAGATTACATGCTGCATTGGGAAAGCAGCTTATTTTTTCAGGGCTTGTGCTGTTGATTGAAATGCCCCTGGGTGTCTTTATTGCTTTGATGATGCCGAAAAAAGGCATTGCAGCCTCCGTCAGCCTGGTCCTGGTTGCATTGCCCCTGCTCATCCCCTGGAATGTTATCGGAACCATCTGGATTATATTTACCCGGCCGGATATCGGATTGTTCGGTGCTGCAATCAATGGGATGGGGATTGCATTTGATCATACATCCAGCCCTATTCAGGCATGGATAACTTTGATGTTGATGGAAGTATGGCATTGGACACCCCTTGTGGTTCTTCTGGCCTATGCCGGACTTCGGGCCATCCCTGAAGCCTATTTCCAGGCAGCCAAAATTGATGGTGCATCCACCTGGGCAACATTCTGGTATATCCAGTTGCCCAAGATGAGAGGGGTTCTTACCATTGCTCTACTGCTTCGTTTCATGGACAGTTTCTTGATCTATGCAGAACCCTTTGTCCTCACCGGCGGCGGTCCCGGTAATACCACAACCTTTTTGTCTATTTACCTGGTAAAGGTTGCTGTGGGGCAGTTTGACCTGGGTCCTGCCGCAGCGTTCTCCCTGGTTTATTTTCTCATCATCCTATTGTTCTGCTGGTTGTTTTATCAAGTCTTGCAAAATGTTGGAAAAGGAGAAAAAGCATGAAATTAGAAAAACGAAACCTGGTTTTTCTGGCTTATCTTATTCTTTTAATGCTCCCCATTTACTGGATGCTGAATATGTCCCTGAGAACCAATGCGGATATTCTCAGTACTTTTTCCCTTTATCCAAAACATATTACCTTTAACAACTATATTAAAATCTTTACAGATGTTTCCTGGTATTCCGGATATATCAACTCTATTATCTATGTGACCATGAATATGGCAATTTCCCTTGTCACAGCCCTGCCCGCTGCCTATGCCTTTTCAAGATATAGTTTTCTTGGGGACAAACAGATGTTCTTCTGGCTGCTGACCAATAGAATGGCACCGGCTGCTGTGTTTTTACTTCCATTTTTTCAGCTGTATTCAACCTTTGGTTTGATTGATACTCATATTGCCGTTGCCCTTGCCCATTGTCTTTTCAATGTGCCCCTGGCTGTGTGGATTCTTGAAGGTTTCATGTCCGGGGTTCCAAGGGAAATAGATGAAACAGCATTCATTGACGGATATAAATTTCCCAGGTTTTTTTTAACGATTTTTATTCCCCAGATACGGTCAGGCATCGGTGTTACAGCTTTTTTCTGCTTCATGTTTTCCTGGGTAGAGCTTCTACTGGCAAGGACATTGACCACAACAAACGCAAAGCCCATTGCCGCCACAATGACCCGTACAGTAAGTGCTTCCGGCCTGGACTGGGGCCTGCTGGCTGCTGCAGGAATCCTGACCATTGTGCCCGGTGCTCTTGTTATCTGGTTTGTGAGAAATAATCTGGCAAAGGGATTTGCCATGGGCCGGGTTTAAAAATAAGGAGCTATTATGACCTTAGAATGGATGGCATGGACACTTCCCACGGCAATTTTTTTTATAACTATTGGTATGATCCTGATCTCCATGACTGTATGGGAGGTTTTATCTCCCACCATTGAGCGTAAAGGGTTTTTACCCATTTCAACCACAAGGGGAGACCGACTGTTTATTGGACTTCTGGGAAGTGCATATATTCACCTGGCATGGATTGGATTGACGGATATTACCCTGTGGGCAGGTTTTGTTATTGCGCTTGTCTGGATGGCTGTGGCCATGCGATGGGGATAGTTTTAAATTTGGTAGTATAAGTTATATTACGGGTGTTTAAAGCCTTCACTCCTGTAATATATTCCTTACAAAAGGGATCTTTTTAAATGAAGGCAAACGGAGGGAGTGCTATGGAAAAAAAGTTTAAAAAAACGGGTTCCAGAATATTTATTATAGGATGTATTCTGGCTGTATTGTTCTTATTCTCGGCAATTTCTGCGAGTGCAGATATGTCGGCTGCAAAAAGATGGGTCAATGATGAATTCCAACCGTCGACATTGTCTCAACAAGAGCAGCTCAAGGAAATGGAATGGTTCATTAAAGCGGCTGTACCTTTTAAAGGAATGGAGATCAAAGTTGTTTCCGAAACAATACCCACCCATGAGTATGAATCAAAAGTTTTGGCAAAAGCATTTTATGAGATCACGGGAATCAAGGTGACCCATGACTTGATTCAGGAAGGGGATGTCATTGAAAAACTGCAGATTCAGATGCAGTCAGGTAAAAATGTGTTTGATGCCTATATAAATGACTCAGATCTCATCGGTACTCACTACCGGTATCCATATGTTGTTAATCTGACGGACTGGATGGCCGGTCCAGGGAAAGACGTTACCCTGCCGACACTGGATGTGGATGACTTTATGGGAAAATCTTTTACGACCGGTCCTGATGGTAAATTATATCAGCTTCCGGACCAGCAGTTTGCAAATCTTTACTGGTTCCGCTATGACTGGTTCAACCGAGCTGATTTTAAAGCCAAATTTAAAGCCCGTTATGGATATGAACTGGGTGTTCCTGTCAACTGGTCAGCCTATGAAGATATCGCAGAATTTTTCAGTGAGGATGTAAGCGAAATTAATGGCAAAGCCATTTACGGTCACATGGATTATGGAAAGAAAGCACCGGATCTTGGATGGCGTTTCACCGATGCATGGCTTTCCATGGCAGGAGCAGGAGATAAAGGATTGCCCAATGGAAAACCCGTTGATGAATGGGGTATCCGTGTGGATGAAAACGACCGCCCTGTGGGGTCCTCTGTATCCCGTGGTGGTGCTGCAAATGGCCCTGCTGCAAAATATGCCCTTCGCAAATATATGAACTGGCTGAGAAAATATGCCCCTCCGGGTGCTCTTGGAATGGATTTTTATCAATCTCTTCCAAGTCTTGCAAAAGGGAATGTTGCCCAGCAGATTTTCTGGTATACGGCTTTCACCGCGGATATGGTAAAAGTAGGAACCCCGGTTGTGAATGCCGATGGTACTCCAAAATGGCGCATGGCACCATCTCCCCATGGTCCTTACTGGGAAGAAGGCATGAAACTGGGTTATCAGGATTGTGGTTCTTGGACTCTCATGAAAAGCACCCCTGTGGATAGAAGAAAAGCAGCCTGGTTATATGCTCAGTTCTGTGTTGCCAAAACCACTTCTCTTAAGAAAGCTCATGTGGGGCTTACCCCAATCCGAAATTCTGATATAAACCATCAGTCATTTACAGATCGTGCACCAAAACTGGGTGGTCTTGTGGAATTCTACAGAAGCCCGGCTCGTGTTGCATGGACACCCACCGGTACAAATGTTCCTGACTATCCAAAACTTGCACAACTCTGGTGGCAGAACATTGGTGAGGCCGTTGCCGGTGAAGTAACGGTTTCTACGGCAATGGACAACCTTGCCAAAGAACAGGATAAGATCCTTGCAAGAATAGAACGCGCTGGTGTTCAGGGAGACAAGGGACCTAAACTGAATCCCAAAAAGGATGACGCATACTGGTTGAACAAACCCGGTTCTCCAAAAGCAAAGCTTGCCAACGAGAAACCTCAGGGAGAAACAGTGAATTATGATAAACTCCTCCAGGCGTGGAAAGAAGGAAGGGTTAAATAGTTGGGGAATGATTAAAAATTAAGTAAATAAATAACAGGTATTTGACGAAGAAAAATTGATTTTGTCAAATACCTGTTAATCTTTGAATACAGCTAAATCAACCATCAGGCCGATATCATATTTCAAAACAAGCTCCATCAGCTGTTCCGGCGGTTTTTTATCGGTTATCAATGTATCAATCTCTCTGATATTTCCAAGTTTTACCATGGCATTTCTGCCAAATTTGGAATGATCTGCAACTAGAAAAACCTTTCTTGAGTTTTCGATAATTGTTCTGGCAACATGGACTTCCCTGAAGTCAAAATCAAGCAGTGTTCCATCAAGATCAATACCGCTTATTCCGATGATGCCGATATCCACTTTAAACTGCTTGATACACTTAACGGCGGACTCTCCCGTAATACCGCCGTCTTTAGCTCTTACAATGCCGCCTGTAACAATGACTTCAAAATTCTCATTTTTACTCATGATCGCTGCAACATTGAGATTGTTGGTGATAATTCTCAATTTATGGTGATTAGATAAAGCATTGGCAACATGCTCGGTTGTGGTTCCGAT
>QMMT01000143.1 GCA_003647385.1 Deltaproteobacteria bacterium | reverse complement strand
TCTTGATGCCTTGTATGATATTCTCTCATGGAATAACATTGTTATAGAGGTGGGAAAAAATGTATCGAAAAAACAAAATGTTATAAACCTGCCGTTGATGCATATATTAATTGAAAGCGCACGACATTCTGATGAAATAGAAAGAACAATTGCCCAAAATGATTTAAAAAATACAACATCACCATCTGCAAAAAGTATTACACGCCAGATACTGAAAAGCAAAAATTTTTGTCTGGAAATCGGGATAAAACTCCTTATCGACTTTGATGACTCGGCCGTCTCTTTTCGAAGTAAACTTGTTGGCATAGAGCAAGGTAAATACCTTCTTTTAAAAGCACCCGGGCCATTTGGCAGGATTGATCCTGATCTTTTTCAAGTTGAGGACCTGATCATAAAATCCCTGTATAAAGGAACCATTTATGCATTTCGATCAAAATTAATAAGCATTATTTCTGAGCCATCAAAATTAATGTTTATCGAGTATCCCCGAAAAATAGAACATCATGAACTTCGATCACACAAACGCTGTAAATGCAGTATTGTTACGCAGACAGAGGTAAATAAAGAAGAAAGGGGCGGGGTCATTGAAAATATCAGCATAGGCGGATGCCTCTGCATCATTGAAACGTTTTCAACAGATAAAAATCTTTTGTCTCGCTTGTTAAACGACACCCTCCCTTTTAGATGTCATTTCCCCGGTTCAAAAGGAGAAGTCAGCTTCAGGGGGGAAATAAAAAATACAAGAAAGAAATCAGATGAAATCTTTGTTGGTATTGAATTTATCGACCTGGACAGCCCGGATGAAGTTCAGCGTACTATTAAAAATTATATTCAGTTAATCGAGTATTCAAGTGAAAATGTATAGAGATTCGTGGCTGGCAATCAAATTTTTATATTTTTTTGATATAGGGTTTGCAATTTTATTTTTCAGGCTTTATATAATACGAGTCCAAACAGCATTTCAATAACTCATGAAAAAGGAATTGCAAGTGGAACCTCATGAAGGAAAAAGGCATTATCAGAGGTACGATTATAGCAGCCCAATGAATCTGTACCGGATGGATTATCAGGATCAATACTACTATGCAGAAATGAAAGATTACTCCCAGGGTGGATTGTCTTTGTTGACCAATGAAAAACTTGTTGTCGGCCAGTTTGTTTATCTTGAGATGAAAGATTATGATATGGATGCAACAGGTCCTGAAAAAAACAGGAGTTACAGTGGCAGTGTCAAATGGTCAAGTCCTTATTCATCTTCCGATGGTGATGCGAAAGGCTCCTATAAGTATGGAATTGAATATTACGAGTCTGCTTATTACCAAAGTTAGATTTCGGCAGAATCGCCTTTTTAATTCTTCGATTCTGTCCAGTGGTTAATGTTTAGATTTCCACTCCAGCCTTATATCCTTGATGAACAGCATTAAAAGCTGTGCCAACCTGTTTCGTATCCCCAACAATTCTGTAGTTTACACCCATTTTTTCAAGCACGGGCTCAAGAGGATTGTAAGGAACTGAACCTGCTGCAACAACAACTGTATCAGCCTCTATCTCATGAATGTTCCCTTCTTGTTCATTTTCAACCTCCAGACCTTCTGGGGTGATGTTAATTACTTTGCTGCCTGTCATGGTTTTTACATTATACCGGCCAAGATCCTGCATCATGCCCCACTTGGTTGATTTCCCGATATCGGTACCCATTTTGTCCAGCATTTCAATAAGGGTGATCTGTTTGGTCCCTTGAGTTGCCAATTTAAAAAGCGTTTCAGGATCCTGGGCTCTGTTAACTAAAAGAAACTTTACAGCTTCGGCTGACAGTGTGCCTTTTTCTGCAAGGAAAAGAGCGGTTTCAACTCCAACGGCGCCGCCACCGATAATGGCAACTTTTTTACCTGTAAACACTTTGTTCTGCAGTACATCCCAGGATTCTACAACATGGGGAAGGTCTATTCCGGGAATAGGTGGAACCAGGGGCTTTGCACCGGTTGCCAGTATGACCATATCCGGGTTTTCTTTTTTAATGAGGGTTTGGGTTAGATCTGTGCTTAAAACAATGGGTATTTTTTTTGCTGTAATCTGTGTCTCAAGATCTTTGGCCAACTGGGCAAATTCCTGTCTTCCCGGTGGGGAGGCAGCCAGGTAAAGTTGCCCGCCGGGCCGGGTATGGCTTTCATAAATTGTCACATTATGACCCCGTGAGTAAGCAGTAAGAGCAGCAGTCATCCCTGCGGGTCCAGCTCCTGCAACAAGGATTTTTTTAGGTGATGCAGCCTTTTTAACAGGATAGGCTCCTTCATGACCTGCCAGAGGATTACAAAGGCATTCAACATGTTTTAATTTGAAAAGGTTATCAAAGCATCCTTGCGCACAGGCAATGCAATGCATGATTTCTTTTTCCTTTCCAAGCCTTGTTTTTTCAGGCAGCATGGGGTCGGCAATAAGGCTGCGGCCCATGGCCACCATGTCGCACATGCCGTCATCCAGTATCTGTCTTGCTGTTTCAGGATCATTTATCCTGTGACTTGCAATAACCGGTACGCTTACCTTTTCTTTGATCCCCCGGGCAAGGTATGAAAATGTTCCTCTGGGCACGGATGCCACGATCTGGGGCACCCTTGCTTCGTGCCATCCCACATTGATGCAGAGGGCATCAACCGGACCGTCTGACAGGGCTTGGGCATATTCCTGGAGCTCCAGCCTGGAGTTGCCGCCGGGCATGAAGTCATTGCCGTTCATCCGGACAATCAGAGGATAATCCTCGCCCACTGCATCCCTGACAGCAGTTACAACCTCAAGCCCGAACCGCCTCCTGTTTTCAAAACTTCCGCCATAATTGTCGGAGCGCTGATTGGTCAAAGGAGAAAGAAATTCACTGATCAGATATCCTGTTCCGCTCAACACTTCAACGGCATCAAATCCTGCTTTTTGTACCCTTAAAGCCGCTTGTGCAAAAGCATTGATGGTTTCTTCTATGTCATCAACCGTCATTTCTTTCGGAGTCTCTCTGGTCATTCTTGACGCGATGGGAGACGGTGCCACAGGCTGTTTCCCATTGAGGAAAAAGGAGAAATTATATCGACCCGCATGGTTGATCTGCATAGCACAAAGAGACCCATTGTCCTTGATAGCGTTTGAAAGTTTTTGAAGCCCGGGTATGAACTTGTCATCATGGGCACCGATATTCTGGGTATTGCCTGAAAGTTCATCCACTGTTGCATAGCCGGCACAAATCATTCCAGGCTTGCCTTTGGCCCTTTGTGCATAGAAATTAATGATCTGATCCGTGACTTCAAATTCCTGTGCCATACCCAGGTGCATTGCAGGAAGATATATTCTGTTTTTAATTTTAAGATTATTAATAGTGATGGGTTCAAAAATGGGATCTCTCATTGTTATTTCCTTTAGTTACTATTATTATTTATTTTAGGTTTTATTCTTTCAAAATATCAACTCTACAGGGCAGTTAGATTACCTGTATGCGCAGGTTATGGAAAATTTCTTCAAAGGAATCAGGATCTGTCTGCCTTATTTTCCGGGTCTGTTTTTCTACAGCCCGGTACTGGATATCATTTTTCATATCTGACAACTGCCTGTAATATCCCAGCCGCCTTCCCAGGACAAAATTGATCTGATCAACATCACTCAAGGATAGAAAACGATCCAGAATAGCAAGCAGTCGATTTTTGTCACCGGGTAGTTGGCCACGGATCTCCAGGAGCAGGTCAACACTGTGGTGATTGGCATAATGGCTGGTTATCCCCTCAAGATGTTCAAGGAGCAGCCGTTGTTCTGCGATGATCTGGGCTTCAGACGGCAGGCTAAATTCTTTCTTTGCCATCTGACGGTCAAGGCCGGAACCGGGTTTCACCCCGATGGTCAACAGCCGGATATAATCAGGGTTGATCTCATTGAGCACCTTTGCCGTCTCAATGGCATGAAGTTTTGATAATTTTTTTCCTCCGAGTCCCAGAATAATGAACTGGGTAGTGTCCATACCGGCCTCTCTGGCCATACAGGCGGATTTTATGATGGATTCCGGTGTGATACCTTTTCTGACGCTTTCAAGCACTTGGACTGATCCGGATTCCATACCGCAATAGAGTTTGTTTAACCCCGCATTAAAGATCTCTTTCATGGCAGACGGTGTTTTTTTGACCATGGTCTGAGCCCTGCCGTAAGAACTGATTCGTTTTAAAGACGGAAAAGCCTTTCGAAGTGTTTCCAGAATTTCGATCAGGTCTTTTGTTCTCATGACGAAACTGTCCCCGTCCTGGAGAAAACAGGTCTCAAAGGGATGACCTTTGAAATACTCTTTTGCCGCCAGGATATCTTTTTTGATCTCAGACACGGATCTTAAGGAAAACTTCATGTCGTCATACAGAGTGCAGAAGGTACACCTGTTCCACGGGCAGCCCCGGGTGGTGCGGATCAACAGGCTATCTGCCTCATCAACCGGTCTGATAGGGCCCATTTCAAAAGGAACGGAATTCATATGTCCTCACTAAGTTGAGTTACTCGATTTTCTTTAAACTGAATGCAACCATTGAGATACCATGATGGAATATTTGTATCAACATGGATTTCATGAATCTGGTCTAAATAATTGCCGGAAGCTTAGGTGACAAAATGAGATGAAAATGCCTCAGGGACAGCCGCAATCTTATCTTTGGCATAGTCAAAGAAAACAATGCCTGTTTTTGCAAGTAAAACTAAGTTATTGGTTTTTGTATTTGTTACCCTGTAAAATATATCACAGCCATATTTATTAAAGTCACCCGCCCCTATTTCAAATTTCAATTTATCTCCATAAAACGATAAGGATTTATATGAAACAGCAAGGTCTGAAACAATTAACCCTTTCCCATCAACATCTGCTTCTGAAAAATTGAAATTTTTCAGAAACCTCACCCTTGCTTCATGAATAAGGGAAACAAATGCATCATTACCAACATGATCAGCATAATTTAAATCTGTAATTCTTATAGCAAGTTCAGTTTCAAAAATAAAATCTTCCATCATTTCAATTTCAATGCGCGCCATGATTATCCTTTGTTTAACACTTGCTTGAATCCATCCGGCATTCGGATTCCTTTTGTTTTTCAGACAACCGCAATTTTTTTCTTGCAAGGGCTTCGCGGTTCCTCCTGAATTCTTCTTCTGTCACAAGTTTTAAGGGCGGTACTTTCACCGGTTTCTTGTCTTCTCCCAGGGCAACAAAAGTCAGGTAGGCGGATGCAAGGTGGATTTTAACGCCGGTCAACAGGTCTTCGGTTTCTACCCGTGCTCCGATTTCCATGGAAGTTTTGCCCGTGTAGTTGATACCTGCTTTTATCGTTAAAAGATTGCCTATAAATGCGGGTTTATAAAAATCCAGTCGGTCTATGGATGCGGTTACGCAGATTTTCCGGGTATGCCTTACCGCTGTAACACCGGCCGCATTATCAATTTCCTTCATAACAACACCGCCGTGGACAATCCCTGCCGAATTGGCATCCTGGGGCAGCATGATCCTGGAGATAATCACACTGGAATCCTGTGCATATTTTTGGGTTTTCATTGAATCCGCCTTTGCCGTCTTTACCAAGACTGCTGCTAAAAGTCCTAACCCATAGAATTTATAAAATAGAATCATTGACCTTGTCAATGCCATATCAATTCAGGTGGAATGTGACCAAACAATACTCTATTTGCCGATTTCATCAAATATTGCTTTTGTTTGTGAGCCCAAATCTTTCGGGGAAAGCTCAATTTGCATCCCGCGACGCCCGGCGCTCACATAAATGGTATTAAATTTCAGGGCTGAATCATCAATAATTGTTGTTAGTCTTTTCTTTTGTCCAATTGGGCTGACACCACCTAAAATATACCCTGTTGTTCGCTCAACATCTTTTTTGTCACCCATCTTTTTTGGATTCATGATTAGTCGCAATAATACCGGAAAAAATAAGTATCATGCTGTAAAAATGAATCATGCTAATACTCTCATGCAAAAAAAGATACCCTAAAAAACCGCTGAACAGAGGCAGGGTATAATAAATCATGCCTGCTTTGGATGGTCCGAGTATGATAATGGATTTATTCCATAGAACAAATGCGCATAGC
>QMMT01000142.1 GCA_003647385.1 Deltaproteobacteria bacterium | reverse complement strand
TGATTGTTGCCACCGGCTGCCATCCGGCACCCGAGGAAGTGGACGGGCTTGAAAACTGGAAGCCTGATCCAAAGGCCAATGAACAGACTTTTTTCATCCTTGAAAGTGCCTGTGCACTTTACAAGAGAATGAAATATTTTGAAAAGGGCAAGATGATCTTCAACATTGCCGAGATGCCCCATAAATGCCCGGTTGTTCCCATGGAATTCATCTTTATGGCAGACTGGTTTTTTGCTAAAAACGGCTGCAGAGACAATATTGAAATTGAATTTGTCACCCCGAATACTGGTCTTTTTACAAAACCCATCGCAACCAAGGTTATGACGGCGACTGCTGAAGAAAAAGAAATTCTGGTAACCCCGAATTTTGACCTTGAAACCGTGAATACAGAAGAAAAATATATTGAGTCGGCCAGAGGTGACAAAATAGATTATGATCTTTTTATCTCCACCATGCCCAACCTGGGGGCAGATTATATTGAAAACTCAGGAATGGGAGATGGTATGGGGTATGTGCTGACAGACCATCATACGCTCCAGGCGGAAAAATATGAAAATATTTATGTTGTGGGTGATGCCACCAATGTTCCGACCTCAAAAGCAGGTTCTGTTGCCCATTATGAAGCAGACATCATTGTTGAGAACCTGCTTCTTGAAATCGACGGGAAAGAACCCAAACCTTCTTTTGACGGCCATTCAACCTGCTTTATCGTGTCCGGTTATGACAAAGCGTTCCTGTTTGACTTTAACTACAAAACAGAACCGCTTCCGGGTAAATTTCCGTTCCCGGGTATCGGGCCTTTTGAACTTGTGGGTGAAAGCAGTGCGAATTACTGGGGCAAGATGATGTTTAAATGGGTATACTGGAACCTTCTATTGTCTGGACAGGATATGCCGCTTGAGCCTCAGATGGAAATGGCTGGAAAACATTGGCCCAAAGTTGAAACAGAATAGGAGGCTGATATGACGAATGAAGAGTTGATACTTCAAAAGCTTGAACGTATTGAAACCCAGATACAGCCTTTGATTAAGACCAGTGAAAAATTTGCGGAACTTAAAGATGATCTGATTCCCATTGGCAATCATGCCACCGCTCTCTTAATCAATGAGTTAACTGAGGTGGAATCCGGTTTCCAGCTTGAAAATTTTATATCCCTGACCAAAGAGGCCATGAGAAACACTGAAAACTTTATATTTGCCTTAAAACAGATGGCCAGTATTATAGAATTTATAAAAGACCTTGAACCACTTCTTAAATCGGCTGTTCCCCAGACGATTCAGTACCTGAATGAACTGGAGCAGAAAGGTGTCTTCAGGATTATAAAAGCTACTGTTGATCTGCGCTCCAAGGTTGCTGCCACCTATACTGCTGAAGATATTGATGTTATGGGTGATGGCCTTGTTGCTGTTTTAGGTCTGGCCAAAAGCCTTTCAGATCCGAAAGCAATTGAACTTTTAGAAAAATTGTCACAGATCCCCTCCAAGGTTGAACTGGAAAATGCAAAAAGTGTGGGTGTCTTCGGACTTGCATCTGCCGGGTTTAATCCTGAAATCGGAAAAGGACTTGGCGTTCTCATGGAGCTTACAAAGGCCATGGGTAAGATTAAGCCTGATGCATAAAGGCAAACTAATTTAGGTACAATAATTAATTATAAAAGGAAGAATCTATGGTAAAAGCTTCTGAAAAAAAGATACTTGTCGTGGACGATGAACCTGATGTAAGAAATTTTTTGAGTGCTTGTATTCAGGATGCCGGATTCATTGTAGATTCAGCTGTTGACGGACAGGATGCGCTTGAAAAAATCGAAAAGGAAATACCGGATCTGATGACCCTTGATATGGTGATGCCAAGAAAATCCGGGATTGAACTGATTCGGACGTTGAGAAAGAATGACAAATGGTCAAAACTGCCTGTCATCGTTATTACAGCCCATGCACGAAATGAATTTGCAAGTGAAGACATAAAATGTTTTGATGCCTTTACATCCGGGCTTAAACCAAGGCGGACAATAGAGAAACCAGTGACTCCAAAAGTTCTGGTAAACACCATTTGTCAGATCCTTGATGTTGAGCCCGAAAAAGATATAATGGCAGAAAAGCAAGTCCCATCTGATCAGGATAACCTTGTCAAGATGATACAGAACAGCGATTCCAAAACGCTTGAACAGATTAAAAATCTTCTCGGAGCTGACTAAAGTTCTCTTAAGATATCCTGATGCATACAGTTGACAATGGATGTCAACTGTATGCATTCTCTTTGTTTTACCTGGATACACAGGCAGCCGGATTATATTTTCCATTGCTCTGTATCAAATCGGCAATACTGATATTGTCAAGCTTTTCATATAAAACCGAGGTGGCATCATACCAGGCTTCTCGAACAAGGCAGTCTGCAGCCATTTCACATGTTTCAGGAGAACTGACGCATGCCACAAGATCTGTCTGGCCTTCAAAAAGCCGGACAATCTCGCCTAGAAATATTTCCTCGGGATTTTTTACCAGCAAATGACCCCCTTTGGGGCCCCTCACACTTTTTACAAGGCCAGCCTGTTTTAACGTTCGTAAAAGCTGCTCAAGGTATTTTACCGGTATCTTTTGACTGGATGATATTTTACTGACCTGAATGGCCCCCTTATTTAGCTGCAATGCAAGTTCAATTATAATCCTTGTTCCGTAACGGGTCTTTGTTGAAAGCTTCATTTAAAACACTTATAATTAATAGTTGAATATTTAAAACATACTGAATTAATATACATAATTTAAGTATACATTTAAAGCATTGTTTTTATATTGTGTTTTTGTGCTACAATGTGATATAAATAGATCGTTATGTTAAAAAATATTTATGATTTAATCTATTTCTCAGGAGAGGACAAATGAAGATAGTTTCCATAGCCACAAGCAAGAAAAAAGGAACAACCAAAAAATGCATTGAAACAGCAGAACTGATTGAAAACCATGGGATCAAAGATGACGCCCATGCCGGTGACTGGCACAGACAGTTAAGCTTCCTGGCTTCGGAAAGTATTGAAAATGCAGGCAGCGAAGATTTTAAGCTGAACTTTGGAGATTTTGCAGAAAATATCGCCACAACCGGAATTGACTGGAAGAATCAGCCCATCGGCCAGGTTTTTAAGTTAGGGGAGAAAGCGCTTGTAGAGATTACCCAGATCGGAAAAGAATGTCATAAAAAATGTGCTATTTATTACCGGACCGGGGATTGCATTATGCCCAAAGAAGGTGTATTTGCTAAGATCCTCAAGGGAGGAATGATTAAAGTGGGAGACGAAATTAAGCAGGCCGCAAAATAAGGATTTTTTCTAAGGACAATTCATGAGTTATAAAATTGAGTTAAAGGATGCCCTCAAAGGCTATACATATGACCAGGACAAGATCATGTCTCCTGAAAAGACTGTGGCAGGATTTAAAGAAAAGACAGCCAGACTTAATCTTGATATTTTAAGCCGAACCCGGAGGATTGATAACGGACGCCTGGATATACCGGTTTTTTTCAGTGAATGCGGCAGTGATGCTAAAAATGTGGTCGGCACTAAAAAACAGATGGGTAAAGGCGGTACACCTGCGCAGTCAGAGGCCAGTGCAGTGATGGAGCTTGCAGAACGGTTCAGTTTTTTTTCTTTTGTGAAAAAAGAGACAAATTTTTTTTATTCGACGCCAAAAGAACTGGGAGAAAAAGCGCTTTCTTATGATCAGATCATAAAATCTGTCCATGATAACAAAGAAGATGCATTAAAAGTAAAACCAATTTTTGACAGCCTCCCCTTAAAATGGACCAAAGGGTATAACCTGACAAAACAAAAAGAAGTCCTGATTCCTTTTAACTGGTTTTACATGATTAATGAATTTAACGGACCCAGCGCGGGTAATTGTACGGAAGAAGCATTAAGTCAAGGGATTTGCGAACTGGTTGAACGTCATACATCCTCCATTGTGAGCCACGAGAACTTAAATATTCCCGGCATTAACCTTGATTCTTTTACTGATCCTCTTGTCATTGAAATTCTGAATAAATATGAAAAAGAAGGCATTAAAGTTTATGCATCTGATTTTTCCCTGGATACGGGGATACCCACCATTGGTATCCTTGCCTGGGACCCTGTCACATTTCCCCGTATGAGTGAAATCGTCTGGACAGCAGGAACATCGCCTGATCCTGAGAAAGCCATGAGCCGTGCCCTCACGGAAACAGCGCAGCTCGCAGGAGATTTTAATTCAGGTTCCAATTATGTGGCAAGCGGCCTGCCAAAATTTACCAACATTGAAGACGCCCGATTTATTACCCATCCTGAAAAAATGGTCAATGCAGATACCTTGTCTGACCTTTCAAACAATAATATCAAAACCGAGGTGGAAAATCTGATCCAGACACTGGATAAAAAAGGATATCAGATTCTTGCCATCAGCACCCTGCATGAGTCGATTGAGATTCCGGCTTTCTATACTATTATTCCCGGTGCACATTTCAGGGAAAGAGCTGTTGCAGCCAGTGTGGGGATGTTTTCTGCCAGATTAATCACAGAGAGTTTTGATCCTGTAAAGGCCTTGTCAAAGCTGGATGACCTGGAAAAAGCATTGCCCGGCAAATACTATACAAGCTTTTACAAAGGCCTGATGCTCAACGCTATTTATGATCAGAAAACCGCTTTAACCGAATTTGAAACTGCCCTGAAAAGAGATCCTGTAAAGCTGAATATGCCTGATATCTGTTCTCATATGGGGGCATGCTTAAAAGACCTCGAAAATTATGACCGCGCTGTTGAAATCTGCAAAAAAGGTCTTGAAATTGATGAACAGCGCCCGGATATGTTTAATACCATGGGGTTTTGCCATTTTATGTTGAAAAACCATGAAACTGCCATTACCTGTTTTGAAAATGCCCTTGAGGTGGACCCCTCCCTTGCCATCAACTACGCCAATATCGGGTCAAACTACAGGGAACTGGGTGACTTTAAACTTGCCATCCAATACTATGAAATGGCCCTGGAAATAGATCCGTCCATTACATTTGCCAGGGATAATATTGAAAAATTGAAAGACAAATAATTTCATCCAAACAGGCTGATAATACCTGCACCGGTGATCATAATGATACCGCCCGCAAAGCTAAGGCGTTTGGTTTTCTCTTTAAAAATTAGAATACCGATCAACATGCTGAACAATACGCCCAGCCGTCTTACAGAAGAGACATATGCCACAGGCCCGAGACCTATGGCGGCATAGTACGACAAGACAGTCATTGTACTGAAAATAGCAGGCCAGAGTGTTTGCTTTAACTTGGGAAAAGAAAAATCATCCTTACCCGACCAGATAGCAAACGGAAATAAAAAAAGAGCAATAAGCCCAATTTCAGATGCTCCCCAGAATAATGCATCCGTCTGTTTTACACCGATTTTATGAAAACTTGAACTCACTCCCCAGATACAGGCCACCGACAGCATCATCATGGAACTTTTATCCTTGGAGATACTCTTAATCGGTGATAAAAACCCGTCCCAGGTTTCCATATTGAGGATGTAAGAGCCGAAAACTACCACGAGAACGCCTGAAATACCGATCAAAGATAATTTTTCATGGACAAGGACAGGTGTTACAAATAACTGAACCACAGGAATAAAGCAAAGCATGGGAATTATTTTTGACAGATCACCCTCTTTAATCGCCCAAAGATATAATACAGTTGCCAGAGAATCCAGAACTGCCGCAATAATCAGAACCCACACAAAGGATATCGTAATGGTGTGGTAATTCATGAAAATAATATTCAGGGAAAGAATGATGAGGAACATGAAAAAATTAAGCCCCCAGCTCATAAATGCTGAAGAAAGATTTTTTCCGGCCTTTTTTACAGCAAATTCCCTTAAACTCAGAGTAATGCTTGATATCAGTGCAAGAACAAACCAATTCATCACATCTTTTTATCATTCATTTTTATTAAAAGAAACCTGTATTCTCCTGATAAAAATTATCAGGAGGACATTGAAAAAATTTCAGACGTACTTTAATTCAGAAAACCCGGGATTGTAATAATAGTCTTAATTTTTAATTTCCAGATTTGGGGACAGGCCTAATAGACAGAGTCTGCACCATATCAGAATGGTTTTCGCTCAATTTTTTCTCCAATATACAAT
>QMMT01000141.1 GCA_003647385.1 Deltaproteobacteria bacterium | reverse complement strand
GGTCTCTTCCACTTCAACTCTGGTGGTAAAATAAAGCGCCAGAAAGAATGCAATCACACCGATCAAAACGTTCTGGATCATTTTAATTGTCGCAGCAACATAAAGTGCCTTTTCTCCTAAGAATGCACCTGCAGCCGCGACAGCGCCGGAAGCATCAATAGTTCCACCCATCCATGCACCACCAAGGATCATCTGTTTATCAACAGGGAAGGTCGACTTGATCACTGCCGGCATGACAATCATCATAATTGCGGTAAATACCAGAGAGAGGCCGACGGCCAGCGTCAACTCTTCTTTTTTAGCGCGGCAGGCGGAAGCGGCTGCAATCGCTGCAGACACACCACAGACCGACATATCCGAGCAGATAACCGCATTTAGACGTTTGGAGGGCATTCCAACAATTTTCTGTCCGAACCAATAGGTAATCAACCATACAGTAGGAGTCACCACCCACGCGACAAAAATACCGGCTGTTCCGATGGTAATAATTTTTTCAAATAAAATTTTTGCCCCCAAAAGAACCAGACCTGTTTTAATATAATATTCGGTCTGAATAGCAGGTTTCGCCCATTTGGGTGTTCCAACGGTGTTACTGACCAGCATACCTAGAAAAATCGCCCAGGCCGCATATCCGATACCATAATGTTTCATGGTCACTTGATAGCTGAAAAACCAGGCCACAACCGTCATGCCATAAACAAAAATAAACGCAACGGCAAACTTTTGAAACGACTGACCCATAAATATCATGGGAATCCCGAATAAAAAGCAGAAAAATATCCCGAGGCCAATGAGATTAAAAATTTGATTATAGGGTTTAGCTTTTGTCTTTTTCTTTGCATTACCCGCAATCAGCTTTGCATCCCTCCATGTATTAATGGCATTTGTTGCTGTAGCATTAAGGGACTCATCCTTAAACCCGGAAGCTTCGGCAAGACTCTCTGCAACCTTGGCCTGTGCAAAGGCTGCAACTTCAACCGCCTTTTTCTTTTCATATTTGACTTTAGCTGCGTCAACCTTTGCCTGGACTTTTTCTTTGTCCATAAAAAATGCATCCAAAGGATTATTGGACCAACTATGGGTCTTATGGGTAAAGCTGGCCAGCCACTTGCCTGTAGACACTTTTCGTGCCTCTGCTTTCTTCTTGCCGTCTGATAACTTATACCAGGCAATGGTTTTTATGGCACTGGTTCTTTGTGCTGCCTCGCCATATTCGGCCTGGGCCTTATCAATGATGCCTTTCATATCCCCTGAATGGGGAAAATAGACAAGCATCCCTGCAACCAGGATAAAAAAACCAATCCAGATTGCCCACCAATCTTCCTTTTTCCACATTTCCGACCATTCCCACCTACCCTGGTCAACTACAATTCCGCTACCTTCCGCCATAACATCCCTCTCTTTTTTTATTATGGTTAATAAAAACAATACGGTTGTTTCATTTAAAATAAAAGCAATACTCGTGCCACAGCCTGATTTATCCCAACAACTTGATATTATACGATTTTAATATTTTAACTGTTAACTTGAGTTTACACATGCGAATACTTGAGGATTCAGTATCAGCAACATATCTTGCAATTTTTAGAAGAATTTTCTATCTTAAGCCTTGAAACATAAAATGGAGAAAATAAATGCTCTCACAAACGTTTACCCTGAGATTTAAATTCATCACGGGACTTGTGTTATTTGCCATGGCACTGGGTCTTTGCATTACGATTATTATATATTTTCACTTCAATTCTATAATGAAATCGGAGATCAGCCAGAGGTCAAGAATGCTTCTGGCCATGTCCAATGCAGTACAGGATTATGTAAAAACAGAGTTGAGGCCTGAAATGTTCAACACACTGCCCAAGGGCAAGTTTGTCCTTAAGGCCATGTCTTCCTCTTATATATCAAGACAGGTCATGACCCGGTTGAACATTCAGGACACTTCCCAATACCATTACAGACGTGTTTCCATTAAACCCCGGAACCTGAAATCAAGCCCCGATGATTTTGAATCCGGCTTGATCCGGATGTTTAATAAAAACAAAACCCTGAAAATATGGGAAGAGAATACTCGGGTTGAAAATGAAGCGTATCATCTGGTTGCGCGGCCTGTAACATTTTCCGAATCCTGCATGCAATGCCATGGAGATCCCAAAGACGCACCCAGAGAACTGATTAATATTTACGGCGATACCAATGGATTTCATTATACGGTGGGAGAAGTTGGCGCCGTTGTGGTTGCAGGCTTTCCCGTGGATATGATCAAAACCCCAGTCATGGATGTCACCCTCAACTACTTAAGCCTTTACCTTATAGGTATCATGTTGTTTGCAGGCCTCATCAGTCTTTTCTTTGACCGGCTTGTTATGAGAAACCTTCATGAACTTACCCGGATCTTTAAAACACGGTTTTCAGGCAGGCAGGAACAGGGCATTATTGACCGTCTTGGTCAAAAAGGTGAAATTGAAGGACTGATTGAGGGTGTTGACGAACTTGCCATTTGCCTGTCCGGTGCCAGAAATAAATTAGAGGATTATGCCCTGAACCTTGAAAAAAGGGTGGAGGAAAGAACCATAAGGCTTCATACCGAAGCTGAAAGACACCTTTCAGATGTTCACCTTTTTGTCAGCCTCCTTTCAGGATTCAGTAATTCGCAAAATACCATGCAGTTAATCACAGATGTACTTGAAAATGTAGGAAATCGCTTTAATGCGGACCAGGTCGTATATCATTGCACTGTTGTCTCAGATAATTTTTATTCCTGGAAAAAAGATCAAGTCATCTCAAAAATCAATAAAAAGATTAAAGATCTTTTATGGAAAGATGAAGTGCTTTTTGAAAAAAACAACTTATACATCCCTATAAAATCCCCCGAAAGTCATTGGGGAATTCTCTGCATTGCCTGGATTCACTCTCCCACACCCATGGATATTGATCCGGCCATCCTTTTAGCACTTGGTCAGCAAATGGCAATTCTTATTGAAAATATTCAAGCATTTTCAAATATCAGATTTCAAAATGATATGCTTCAATCTATTTTCGAAGGTATCTCCGATCCACTCATGTTAATTGATGCCGATTGTCATATTATTATTGCAAATAAAGGCAGCCGGCATATTCTGGTCGATTCCAACCGGAAAAATCAGGAAGAAAAACTCAAAAGTTTTCTCTGCCGGGAAAACTTCCCGGATAGGACCTGCGATATTCTGGAACAGGTAACCCAGCAGGGAAAATCCCTTAGTGAAGAGATTAAAACACCGGATAACCGCTACTTCAGCATTGATCTTTATCCACTGCCGCAGCAGGATCAAGTGGACCTGAGGATTGTTGTATATGCCAGGGATATTACCCCGGAAAAACAAATGATTGAAAAAATGCAGCAAACCGAACGATTAAGTGCCATTGGAAAGATGGCAGCAGGCATTGCCCATGAAATCAACAATCCTTTAGGCGTTATCCAATGTTATACAGACCTTGTAAAAGATAGTATAAACAATGAGGATATCCGTAATGATATTGATATCATCTCAAAGCATACTAAAAATGCTCAAAAAACAATTCAAAACCTGCTCAACCTCTCAAGGCCCAAGCAGGTTATTACAGGCAAATGCAGTATCAATATCGTGGTTTCAAATATCATAGACGTATTTCAAACCCAGGGTGCGTCAAAAGACATTTCCATATCTTCTGACCTGGAAGACCATCTGCCCGACATAAAATGTGACGCAGCAATCCTGGAACAAATTTTAACCAATCTCTGGCTGAATGCCTTTGATGCTATTAGTGAAACAGGTGGTCTTATTCATATATCCACCCGGTTATCATCTAAAAAACAAATTATCCTGTGCATTGAAGACAATGGTCCGGGCATACCCGAAGATGTAATGCCACAGATATTTGATCCTTTTTACACCACCAAGGAGGTGGGAAAAGGAACAGGTTTAGGACTTTCTGTGGTCTATGGATTCATCAATGAACTCGGGGGAAATATTGAGATACAAAGCGATAATACCACCCGGTTTTATATATCATTCCCAGTTACTTAAATATTAGATAGGGGACAAAAGCAAATGAAGCACTTTTCCATACTGGTAGTTGATGATGATAAGGATTTTTTGGAAGGTATCATCCGGAATCTAAAAAAAAAATTTACTCAAACGGATATTATTGGTGCTTCTTCCGGAAATGATGCACTTAATATTCTTCGTAAAAAAGAGGTCGGAATCATGCTGACAGACCTTCGAATGCCGGGAATGTCAGGTCACGAACTCCTGTTAAAAGGTCTTGAATTAAATCCCTATCTCAGTGTCATCATGATCACCGGATATGGAACGATTGAAAATGCTGTGGATGCTCTAAAGAAAGGTGCCTGGGACTTTATAACCAAACCTGTGGAAAGACAATCCTTGTATCATACGGTTGAAAAGGCATTGGAACATTATACCCTCGTCCGCGAAAACAGGCGGCTGCAAAGTATTATAAAGGCGTTAAATTCGGATCAGACAATTCCCTGGGAAAGTAAAATAATGAAACAGCTGACCGAAAAAATCACAGCCATCGCCGTTACCGATTATGCGGTCCTTGTTACCGGGGAATCGGGATGCGGCAAAGAGTATATTGCCAAAACCATTCACAACTCATCTAAAAGAAGTAACGCCTCCTGCCATACCCTGAACTGCCCTGCAATTCCGGAGCAACTGCTTGAAAGTGAGCTGTTCGGTCATGTGAAAGGTGCGTTTACTGGTGCAGAACGTAACCGAGATGGATTTTTTCTGGCAGCAGACAAAGGGACTCTTATTCTCGATGAAATAGGTGATATCAGCCCCTCCATTCAAGTCAAATTGCTTAAATTCTTACAGGACAAAGAGGTAAAACCTGTGGGAAGCAGCACCTCAAAAAAAACGGATGTCAGAATCATTGCCCTGACAAATCAAAATCTTGAACAAAAAATACTTGACGGCAGTTTCAGGCAGGACTTGTATTATAGACTAAATGTTTTGTCAGTAAAAGTTCCCCCCCTGAGAGAAAGAAAAGAAGATATTCCTTTATTGGTCAAAAAATTTATTCTAAAGACCTGCCAGGAAATGGATATGCCGCCCATGGAAATTAATCCCATGGCATTGAGTTTTCTTTCCAGGCAGCCATGGCCCGGAAATGTAAGAGAACTTTTAAATTATGTCCGGCGGCTGGCTGTTTTCTCCAACGGGAACACCATTGATCTTGCGCTGATTAACCTTGTTGAAGACAAACTGGACAAACCTTCCATATCCGAAGGCCTCACCTTGTATAAAGAAGCGAAAAAAGAAGTACTGGATATTTTTTCAAAAAACTACCTCACCAATCTTTTTGAACATACCAGGGGCAATATTTCAAAAACGTCTCGAATCAGTGGACTTGAACGGGCATCTATCCAGAAAATCATCAAACGCCTGGATATAGATATCTCACAATTCAGGCGATAAATAAACGCCTCACTTTTTGCAGGTGGAGATCCCCAGCAATTGATAGGGTGGGCACCACCCAAGCACTCAAATGATGATTAATTTTAACAATTGGCTACAATCTAACTCAGGATTCGTATCTGTAACCCACACCATGAACAGTGGTGATAAAACAAGGGTTGGAAGGAGTTGGTTCTATTTTTTTTCGAAGCTGGGCAATATGCTGATCAAGGGTTCGGGTCGTGCCAAGATAATCAATCCCCCATACAGCATTTAAAATATTATCCCGGCTTAAGACTTCTCCTGGATGGGCGTAAAAAAGCAGGATAAGCTTAAGTTCTCTTTCTGATAGATCAATGGTTCTACCGGATTTGGACAGTTTAAAAGTTTTAGAGTTTACTTCAAAATTGCCAAACGTAAAAGGGCCGTGATTCAATTTTTCCTTCACTGACCCTGTTCTTTTTGCCCTGCGGAGAACAGCGGTGATCCTTGCCAGAAGTTCATGAATACCAAAAGGTTTTGTTATATAATCATCTGCTCCAAGTTGGAGTCCAACCACCTTATCGATTTCATCACCTTTGGCTGTCAGCATGATAATACAAACATCTTCATTTTGCCTCCTGATATCCCGGCAGACATCATACCCGCTTTTTTCAGGCATCATAATATCCAGGAGAATCAGATCAAAAGAATCATTTTTAAATAATTTCACAGCTTCTTTTCCATCTTT
>QMMT01000140.1 GCA_003647385.1 Deltaproteobacteria bacterium | reverse complement strand
GGATAAAAATGTGGGCGCTGTATTGGTCTTTGATGATGTCACCGAACTTGAAAAAGCTCAGCGAGTCGCTGCATGGAGAGAGGTTGCAAGGAGAATTGCCCACGAAGTAAAAAATCCCTTAACACCCATTAAGTTGTCAGCCCAGCGGCTAAAGCGAAAGTATGGTAAAACCATTAATGACGAAATTTTTGTCAATTGCGCAGATACGATTGTTGAACACGTGGACCTGATCAGAAATCTTGTCAACCAGTTTTCCGCATTTGCAAAATTTCCCGATGCAAATGTTGCCCAATGCAGAATTGAAAACATTATTCTTGAAACGATTGCTTTATACAAAGAAGGCCTTGAAAATGTAGATATCAGATCCAGGTTTGCCCCAAATATTCCCATATTAAAATTGGGTCATCAGCATATGAAACAGGCATTTATCAACCTGATGGACAATGCCGTTTATGCGGTAAATAAAGACGGTATGATCCTATTTGATGTTTCTTATGATGAAATTTTAAAAATTGTGAGAATTGAAATTGTCGACAACGGTAAGGGCATATCTGATAAAGAAAAAACCAAATTATTTGAGCCTTATTTTTCCACTAAGAAATCAGGCATGGGACTGGGTCTTGCCATTGTCCACTCTATCATTTCTGATCATAATGGTGTAATAAGAGTTCAAGACAATAAACCCAAAGGTGCAAAATTTATTATTGAGCTGCCCGCTTGAATATTTTTAATAATAACAGGAGAAAAAAATATGTATCCTGCTGTTTTAATCGTTGATGATGAAATCACCATCATAGAATCCCTTGAAGGGATTCTGTCAGACGACGGATTTGAAGTCATGCATGCTTTTAACGGCTATGAAGCATTAAAAAAAATTGAAACCGAATCTCCTGATATAGTTCTTTTAGATATCTGGATGCCGGGAATGGATGGGATTGAAACCTTAAAGGAAATAAAAAAAATAGCGCCCAATCTTCCTGTTGTTATGATTACAGGCCATGGAACCATTGAATCTGCAGTTGATGCTACAAAATCAGGGGCTTATGATTTTTTAGAAAAACCATTGTCCATTGATAAGATCATGGTGACCATTAATAATGCCTTAAACTTTAGAAAACTTGAAGAAGAAAACATATATCTGCGCAAAAAAAGCATCGAAAAAAATTCAATTACCGGAACCAGTCCCGCCGTCCAAAAACTATATGGAGAAATCATGAGTTCAGCTCCCTCGGATGCTTCTATCCTGATTACAGGAGAAAACGGTACAGGAAAAGAAATGGTTGCCAGAACCCTTCATCAATTTAGCAGAAGGCCGGAACAACCCTTTATCATCATCAATTGTGCGGCCATCCCTGAAGAAAATCTTGACAGTGAACTCTTTGGCCATGAAAAAGGCGCTTTTGAAGAAGCGACTTCAAAAAACAAAGGCAAATTTGAACTTGCCTCCGGGGGAACACTCTTTCTTGATGAAATCGGGGATATGAATATCAATACCCAGGCTAAAATTTTAAGAGCCCTTGAGTCAAAAACATTTCAAAGAATCGGTGGTGGAAGAACCCTTCACGTGGATGTTCGTCTCATTGCTTCATCAAACAAAGATCTTGAAAAGGAGATTGAAACAGGCAATTTTCGAAAAGATCTCTATTTCAGGCTTAACGTGATACCCATTCAAGTACCACCTTTAAGGGAAAGAAAAGAAGATATTCCAATACTTATGGACACATTTCTTGAAAAATTATCCGAGCATTCTTCCGAAAAAAAGAAAACTGTTTCTGAAAACACTCTCAAGCTTCTTACTGCCTATGAATGGCCGGGCAATGTAAGGGAGTTGAAAAACCTTATGGAGCGGCTTTCAATTATGGTAGAAAAAGACCATATCGATGTGGCAGATATTCCCCAGCCCTATAACCCGGAATGCAGGCCAGCTGAATTTATCGACAGAAACCTTTTCCTTTATGAGGATAATCTATCCCTGGCTAAAAAACGATTTGAAAAACAATTTATAGAGCAAACACTTTCCCAGGAGGGCGGGGACATGGCATCTGCTGCTAAAAAACTTGGAACGACCGTAAAATATATTAAAAAAAATATTGCTTAAAACCTTATGAGAATTATCAGTGGCAGTTGCAGGGGCAGAAAACTTGTTAAAATAGATCATCAACAAATCCGTCCCACATCTGATCGAGTAAGAGAAGCTGTTTTTAATATTTTAGGACCAAAAGTACAAAAGGCAAGGGTGCTTGATCTTTTTGCCGGGACTGGTGCTCTGGGCATAGAAGCCCTAAGCCGTGGCGCCCGTCATGTCACATTCATTGATCAATCCTGCGATATTATTCATCAGAACATAGACCGTTGCCGTTTTAAAGAAAAATCCTTTGTTATCGGTTATGACATTGCAAAAGGACCCCTTCCCAAAAGCCTGTATGGACAACTATTTGACATTGTATTCATTGATCCGCCCTATGGAAAGGGGTATATTGAACTAACCCTTCAAAAAAAGTCATTTATGGATATTTTAGATAAAAATTGCATCATCATTGCAGAACAATCCTTTAAAGAAAATCTTCAAATTAGACGTTTGGCCCTTGACATTTACAGACAAAAAAAATACTCAAAAACAATAATTTCCTTTATTAACAAAATTTAAAAAGGATGAGTCATTCATGGCAGACAAAAAAATAAGTAAAATTGCAATCTATCCCGGTTCTTTTGACCCCTTAACAAACGGTCATATTGATATTATTGAACGCGCTCTGGAAATTTTTGATCAGGTTATTATAGCTGTGCTGCATAATCCGTCTAAAAAATCATTATTTACCATGGATGAAAGAGTTGTGATGATCAAACAAAGCTTTAACGGCACAAAATCCGTTCTGGTAGATTCTTTTGGCGGACTTCTTGTGGATTATGCAAAAATGAAAAATGCCGTAGCCATTATTAGAGGCATGCGAGCCATCTCTGATTTTGAAAGCGAATTTCAAATGGCATTGATGAATAGAAAATTGAACAAGGAAGTTCAATCTGTATTTTTAATGACCGGATTCAGATGGATTTTCACCAGTTCTTCCATTATTAAAGAAGCGGCACAGTTTGGCGGAGACATCAGTGATATGGTACCAAAAGCCGTCCATCAAAAAATGTTGGAGAAATACCCCCCCCAAAAAAAAGCAATTGATTTAAATCAAGATTTTTTTTATTTCAGGATTTTGTTTATATTCGCTAAAACAATCGTAATGTTGTCTTTACCACCTGAATCCAGGGCCGCCTGTGTTAATGCCTTTGTTTTGACCTCTATGGAAGTTTTAGCAGTTACTATGGATAGGATTGTTTTTTTTGATACCATTTTGTGAAGCCCGTCAGTTGATAGTATTAATAAATCACCTTTTTTGACCTTAAATGTTGCTGTTTCCGGTTCGCACTCGCCATAGCCAATACATTGATCCAGAAGATCATAGGAATAATGATCCTTTGCCTTTTCAGGTGTAAGCTCTCCTTCTTCGATTAGAAACTTTGCAAGCGTCTGGTCCTGGGTAACTTGTACCAGTTCTTTGTTCCTTAAAAGATATAAACGCGAATCACCCACATTGACCCAGTGGATATGGTCTTTTTTAAGAATAGCACAGACAAGCGTCGTTGCCATGCCTTCCAGTTCCGGTGATCTTTCAGCCTTATTGCTGATAATCATATCCATATCCAGGACCATTTGCTCAAGTTCCTGTTTTTCCTTTCCATTTGTTAATTTTTGGATACCCGCCAACTTTGCTTTTACAATTTCTGCGGCAAAATCACTTGAGACATCACCCCCCAAACCGTCTGCAACGGCTAAAAGCAACGACTTATCATTCATCTGACGGACAAGATACCTGTCCTCATTGGTCTTTAGGAGTCTTCCCAGATGGGTGAAACAAAAAATATCAACATTTTCAATACTCAATTGTGTCTGCCCGGATTTCTTGTTTACTTCTTTGTAAAACGCACAACGCCTGCAGGATTCAATTTTTTCTGCATAGGTGCCCGATACCTTTTTGTTACAAAAAGTTCCTGCAACAAGCCAGCAGGCTCTTCCTGATTTTTCTCCTTCATTAAGACCATTAAGGGAAGAATTAAGAGTGGCAGGACAAATATTACAATTTTTATCTCTGGCATTAGCCGGCCCACGATTGCATTTCATAAATTCCCAGCAATTTAATTTTTTGGAAGGCATTTAATATCTCTCTTTCATAGCGTTGTCCAGATCAGTTATAGCTTCATCCAGATCAGCATATCTTTCATCTGGTTTCAACCGACAAGCCTTGACAATAAATTTGCGCAAAGAATCGGGAAGACCAGGCAGAATATTCTTTGGATCTGGAATTTCTTCCTTGCAACGCATTTTAACAAAAACTGCTGAATTTGATTCAGGATATGGCCTTTTACCAAGAACCATCTCAAAAGCTGTTATTCCCAATGAATAGATTTCGCTTTTCAGGCTTGCACCTTCTCCCTTTAAAATTTCAGGAGCAAGATATGAAAAAGTACCATCCAGAAAATCATCTTCTTCATGAATAAAGCTTGCCAGACCAAAATCAAGAAGTTTTATTCGGGTTTGACCAATGACCATTAGATTTTCAGGGTTAATGTCCTTGTGCAGGACCCCTTGTTTGTATGCGTAGTCAATTGCCTTACAGACTTGAATCAGAAAAATTATTGCTTCTTTGGGCACAATCCTTTTTTTTCGCTCTAATATAGCCCGAATAGATTCTCCATCCAAATATTCCATAATGATAAATGCGGTTTGAAACCGCTCATTTATATCAAACACGGTTAAAATATTATCATGATGAAAGCGAGCAACTATTTTGGCTTCATTCCTAAATTTATTTAAAAAATCAGAATCCATAAACATATTATGTCTCAGCATTTTAATGGCCACAGGTAGATTGGTAGAAGAATCAAATCCTTTATAAACAATCGAATATCCGCCTCTACCAATAATATCTGTTGCAACATAGCGGCCAATGGTCCGATCAGAAATAGGTCTTTGAGAATCAAACCGGTCTGCAACAATTTCAGTTAGAAATTTGTACAGATCTGGATCATTTTTAGGTATTTTTTCAAAAATTGACTTTTTCAACACCCAAAGGTCCATATCGGTCTCAGCTTCAATATGTGAATTGGCTGACTCCCCTGTGAACAAGGCAGACATATTTAAAATATCACCTTCCCCCCTGTGATCGACAGGGTGATGGCTTCCATTTTTTTCAACAAACAGAATGCATGATCCTCTTTGGATGATATATGCCTCACTGGTTTCATCTCCTTGTGAAACAAACCGCTCTGATTTTTTAATTATTTTCAAATCCAGGCTATTGAGGATAGAATGTCGGGTATAGGGTGGAAGAAACCGAAGAAATTTGGTCCTGAGATTTAATGTGCCTTCTTCTGCAAGAACGATATTAAAGAAATCACAGTCCTGGCAGGAGGTTTGTTTCTCAGCATAAGTCCCTTGAATTTTTCCTTCGCAAAAGGTGCCTGCGATAGCCCAGCAAAATCTCCCGGCGCATTTTCCCGAGTTGATCCCATCATATGATTTATCAATTGCCGCAGGGCAAATGCCAAGAGTAAGAACGTTTTTTCCTCCTGGTTCACGCCCGCAGCGATGATACTCCCAGCAATTTATTCTTTTTTTCACCATAAAAGCCTATCCTTGGTTAAAGATAGTCATTTCTCGTTCATGCCAATTAATTTTTCCATTTCTTTTAGCAGCTCAAGGTTGTTTCTTATGGAATTCTTTGAGTTTAATTTTTCTTCTTCAAGTTCAAACTGCTCAAAAAGAGTGGTTTTTTCATCAAGAGACAACTCATGTTCCACCATAGGAAAAAACAGATTGTCTTCTTTAAATATATGCCGGCTTAAAACAGATATAAAAGAAGCCAGGTTTTCCAAAAGACTGGTTATGGCAATCTCATTTTCCATTTCATAACCATTAATGGATTTTTCCAGTCTTGTTAAAAATTGTCGCCCAATTTCATGTTGATGGCGAAGTGATCCAATCTCAAGATCCAGTTGGCCTTCCTTTTTTTGGGCAAGAAATCCAAACATGAGGAACTCTTCTTTATAGTGGTGGAATTTATCTGCATAGTTCCGAAAAAAAGAAACTGCTTTTTGAAAAAACAGCTTTGAAGGCTGCTGATCGCTTTCGATTTTATCCCTGGCGATCCTTAAGAATTCCAATCCCTTCAAGATCAGTACAT
>QMMT01000139.1 GCA_003647385.1 Deltaproteobacteria bacterium | reverse complement strand
GTATACGGATAAGGCGACCAGAATCCAGTCCAGGAAGAGCCAGAAAGAAAATTTATCTTTTCTTAAGCTTGGCAAAGCGGGTTTAAGTAAAAACGTAAGGCTGAGAATGGCCCCCAGATGGATGGAGCGTTGAACCAGGGCTGTCAGTGCCGCTACGCCTGCCGTATAGAGCTGGTAAAGGCTAAGGCTCACGGCAATTGTCATGACGATCCATGCGGTTATTTTTATCAGGGTCTGGTTGGCATCTGCCAAATCAAAATTTTGTGTGGAATCTTTTTTTTGAACCGATGTCACATTTTCAACCATTTGTGTTCCTCTGAATAAAATTTTATTTGCACAGTTTAAGAGCTGAGTTTCGTTTCAGAAACCCTAAGGGACCGCCATATTTGATACAGCATACTCACAGGTTTCCCTGAAAATTTTACAGCCTTGTGTGCAATTGTGTCAGAAAGATTATACCGCCTGTCTCGCCAGATAATGGTATGGTCAACGCCGGGGCTTCCCACCCTTAATATGAAATCACCTACAGGCATGTGCATATCTTCAATCACTTCATAAATTCCCCGTTTTACCATCCGGCCTACTCCGGGCATTTTACCCATGCCCGCACCAAATTTTTCATACCGCTCTTCTTCAATGTAAATTTTACCGGTCTCATCCATGCTGTGTTCTTCCCATATCGGTGCATTTTCAACCGAGTGGTAATAATGGATGGTAAATCGTTCCCCCGGCTTAAGTGGCAGGACGAGCACGGGTTTGTTCTCTTTTACCAGGGTGACACAAAGTTCCAGGCCGCCCGGGGTCAGCCAGGCGGTTAGAATCAGAGATGAAACCAGGCCAAGTACACAGAATGCGATAATAGAACTTGGCCGGGTCATTTTATTTGCCTCCTTTAAGGCATCAGCCGTGACGGCACATCAATTCCTTTTTCTTTTAAATATTTGATGGTTCCGGGGTGAAGAGGGATGGAAGAATATTTTACCGTATTTTCAGGTGTTGTATACGCAGCTGATGGATGGATTTTCATCAGATAAGCATTGTTTTCAAACAATACTTTTACAAGCTTGTAGACAAGATCCGTATCAAGAGATTTCTGGCAGATCATCACATTCCAGACACCAATAGTGGGAACCGGTTTATCAATGCCGCGGTATATGCCTCCGGCAAGTTCCACACCGGCATAAGTGGATTTGGAAGCCAGTATTTTTTTTGTCTGCTCAGGGGTAAACGGTAAAATATTGATATCATGGGTGGTGGATAAATCAAGAATGGAGCTTGTACCCGGTCCCACAGACCAGACACCGACCTTGATGGTATTGTCTCTTAAGGCATTTGCACTTTCGGTAAATGACAGGCGGCTGTCCTTGAATGAATCAAGCGGGATTTCAAGAGCCTTTAATACCGCTTCCGCCATAAAGTTTGTACCGCTGCCCGGACTGCCGGTGCTGATATTTTTTCCCTTAACCTGTTCAATGTTTGTAATACCACTTTTTTTAAGGGCAACCACCTGGAGCAGATTGGGGTACATAATGGCCATGGAAAGAATATTATGCTTTTTACCTTTAAACTTTGACAGACCATTGTAACCGGCAACGGCAACATCTCCCATTACCTCACCAATAACGGTTTCGCCTTTGTGGGCAAGTTTTACGTTTTCAACACTGGCGCCGGTGACTTCGGCAACCGCTTTAACGCCTTTAAGGTTTTTAGACCAGATTTCAGCTACACCACCCCCATAAGGCTAATAGATACCGCCGGTTCCACCGGTTCCAATACTGATAAAGGTGGTTTTTGCAATAGCAGTTCCTGTGAAAACCAGGGCTAAAAATAGAATGGACAACATGATACATGTTCGTTTCATTGGATTCGTCTCCTTATCTTAATGTAAATTATTTACTCATTGTTTTAATGAAAAGATCAATTTTTCCGGGTGCATAATCCACGCCCTTGACAGGATAAGTAAATTCAGCAACAGCTCCTGGTTTTATCAAACCTTTTTTGGTTTTCCTGGGAAGAAGCCCCCCGACGGCCTTACCGTTTTCAAGAAAGATATTGACCTTGAACCGCTGGTCCTCATTACTGATGTTTTTAACGGCTACATTAAAATGAAGTGTATTGGCACCATCCCATCTTTTAACCACACATGAAAAATTTTCCAAAGATGCTTCCGGTGCAATGGTTTTGTTTACATCGGAATCTTTGGCACAGGAAAAGACTTCTCCAGGTTTAGGCTTTGCGGTCATACATCCGGTCAGGGCAAGCACCCCTGCTGCAAAAATAAGTAAAATCCATGAAAATTTGATTTTTGATTGATTCATAAGACTCTCTCCCTTTTAAAAATTAAGTTTCAAGTAACACCCCATAAAGTTTATGGCATGCAAATGGTTTCATTTACAATTGGTTACTAGTAGTCCCCGGGATAGTCAATTAAAATATTGGAATAGTCTGATCTTAACCCATGTGCTTAAATTTATCTTCTGCCTTATCACAAAGATACTCGCTGATGGGTATGGCCGATGTTGCTGCCGGGGACGGCGCATTACAGACATGCAGGGATCTTTGGGTCTGGGCAAAAAGAAAATCATGGACAAGCGATCCATCCTTTTTCACGGCCTGCGCCCTTATTCCGGCAGGATAGGGTTTTAAATCATTCAGCGTCAGTAAAGGACAGTATTTTTGAATTCTTTTTAAATATCCCGGCTTGTAATTGGAATCCACCAGTTCCTTGATTCCGGAGATGATATTTTGCCGGATAACATGCCAGAATCCGGGGGAATACACCATTTGGGCTGTGTCTTTTATACTTAAATTAAAGTTATGATATCCCTCGCGCTTCCAGCCCAGTACAGCATTGGGGCCTACCGTGACAGAGCCATTTACCATGGGTGTCAAATGAACACCTAAAAACGGCAGATCCGGATCAGGTATGGGGTAGATCAAGCGGGAGACAATATTTGAATGATGCTTTGGCAATTGATAGTATTCACCACGGAACGGCATAATCATAAAATCAATATCAATATTCATCATTCTGGCTAGTCTATCTGCCTGTAATCCGCCGCACACAATCAGATATCGGGTATGAACCTGTTTTTGTCCACGATAAATGATAATCTTGTCCGATTGTTCCTTGATAGATGTGACAGGGCTTCCTGTTTTTACAACGCCTTTGGCAGCCAAAAAAAGATCAACCATTTTGCGGGTAATCCTGGTATAATCCGTTATGGCCGTTCCCGGGACCTGCAATGCACCTAATCCTGTAATATTGGGTTCCAGCTGCCGCAGCTCAGTTTCATCAATGCGATGAGTTTTGATTTGATTTAAAACACATCGCTTTTCCAGATCTTTCATTCTGTCAAATTCCAAAGAATCGGTTGCAACCAGTAATTTACCGCATTGTTTCCAGGGCAAATGGTGTTCCCTGCAAAATGATAAGGTCAGGGCAGCCCCGCGTTTGCAAAATTTAGCTTTCAGGCTTCCGGGCTGGTAATAAACACCTGCATGAATTACTCCGGAGTTATGACCGGTTTGATGGGAGGCAAAAGAGGTTTCTTTCTCTATTAAGGCAACAGTTAAGTCTGGATACCGTTGTTTTAATGTTAATGCGGTGGCAACGCCAACGATCCCGCCGCCAATCAATGTAAAATCAAATTGAGTCAAATTTTTTCCCTAAAATGATATATCTTGTAAAGAATGAAAAAATCCTTCCATTTGTATCAATACCAACAGAGGGATTGAAAGGTTAAAACGTCAGAGTCAATACATGAGCTGGGGTAAAAAGAGTATGATTTTCGGGAAGATGATCAGGATAATCACACCGACAATTACTGCAATAAGAAAAGGTAAAATACCTTTAAATATTTTTTCCAGAGGGATTTCCTGTTCCAATACATTTTTCGCTACCCCGTAGACAACATATACGTTAATACCAACGGGTGGTGTGATAACCCCCATTTCTGTCACCATTACGATAATGATTCCAAACCAGATGGGATCATAACCCAGCTCCATGACAACCGGAAAGAAAATGGGAACGGTTAAAGTGACAAAGGCCAGGGCATCCATGAAACAACCGCCGATAAAATAAATCATAATGACGACTGCCATGACCAGGAATGGCGCCATTTGCAGTTCTGCGACCCAGCCGGCAATTTCAAAGGGAATCCTTGTAACAGCTAAAAATTTCCCAAAAATAACGGCTCCTGCGATGAGCATCATGACCATGCAGGAAGTCCTTAACGTCTCCAGCAGGGATTTGACAAATCCGGCCCAGGAAATCTGTTTTCTTATTATTGCAATGACAAGTATGCCGAAAGCACCAATTGCTGCTGCTTCCGTGGGGGTAAAAAGGCCAATAAAAATACCCCCGATCACCAGGGTAAATACGGCCAGGGTTTCACCGAGACCCATCAATGCTTTGAATTTTTGTGTCCATGTAAATTTTTCACCGCAGGGACCTTGTTCTGGATTGATCCGACAGCGGATATAGATGGCAATAATGAAAAGAAGAGTGACAAGCAGGGCCGGAAAAATTCCGGCAACAAATAATTGACCAATAGACTGCTCTGTCAGGATACCGTAAATAATCAGGACAACACTGGGCGGCATGATCATTCCAATTCCACCGCCGGACGCAACAGATCCGGTTGCCAGTTCATCATCATAATTGTAGCGTTTCATTTCAGGAAGACCCACTGTTGCCATGGTAGCTGCCGTTGCAGGGCTGGAGCCGCAGACCGCTCCAAAAGCTGTGCAGGCGGATACCGTAGCCATGGCAAGGCCGCCTCTTGTACTTCCCAGGAACTTGTAACCCACATCATAAAGACGCTTGCTGATTCCCGAGTTAAACCCGAGCTGTCCCATGAGGATGAACAAAGGAATGGTTGTTAAATCGTATGACCCAAAGACTTCATACACATTTCTGGACAAAAGAACCAGGCCGGCATGGGGTGTAATCATGATGCTGAATCCAACAAAGCCAACAACGGCCATAACAAATGCAACAGGCATTCGTGTCAGAAACATGAGGATCATGATGGCGATACCGATGATGCCAATAAGTGTTGGGCTCATTTTATTTTTAATTCTCTCAATTGCTTAATATCTTTAAAAATAGTCTCTATTATGGTAACAGAGAAGACCAGTAAACCAAAAGCGAGCAGGTATACAATATAATAAATGGGAAATTCCAGGTTCATGGAAACTTCTCCTGTCTCACGTATATCCTTTGCATAAAGAAACATCTGCCAGGTCACAAGATAGAACAGAATAAGGCTTAAGGTCCGGGTAAAAAGGTCAATGATAAGTTGAGTTTTTTTTGACAGCAGGCGAACCAGTATTTCCACACCCACATGTCCTTCCACCTTATAGGTATAAGGCAGGGCCGCAGCAACCACAATGGTGGCTAAAAAACCGACAAGTTCGACAGAGCCGAATATGGGATGCTTGAAAAAACGACCGATCACATCAACAACAGTCAGCAGCATCATGCCGGTCAGGGCTGAAGCACCAATGATTTTTAACAGACCGGAAAATTTATCCAAAACTTTAGAGACAGGGTTCATAAAATTTATCCTAACATAAAATATGTGGGAGGTAAAATTTGGGAGGAGAGGGAAACTTTATGTGCTTCGCTCTCCTCAAAATCTTACTTTTTTTTACATATTTGCTTTGATGAAATCAACAACTGCTTTTCCATCGACACCTTTTGCAGTTGCTTTTTTGATATATCCATCTATTACCGGAGCAACAGCAGCTTCCCATTTTTTGGATTCTGCATCAGAGAGGCTGACCACTTTGCCGCCTTTGGATATAAAAAATGCCAGTCCGGCTTTGTCGGCAGCATCCCAGGCTTCACCATGTTTAACAGACCATTCAGCGTTAATATCTTTGATCGCCTTTTGTGTTGCAGGAGACAATTTGTTCCATTTGCCTTTGTTCATGAAAACAGCAAATGTGGTGGTATAAGCTGTTGAATAATTTTCAGTCAGATAATGAACAACTTCGCCTAATTTCCACCCCTTGTTGGCTTCAACCGGGTGGAGTGATCCGTCAACAACACCTTTTTGAAGCATCTGGTAGCATTCCCGCATGGATTTTCCAACAGGAGATGCACCAAGGGAGGCGGCGACAAGACCGCTGGTTCCAGTACCTCTGAGCTTGAGACCTTTCAGGTCCGCCATGGAAGAGACCGCTTTGTCCCGGGTATGGATAAGCCCTGGGCCATGACCATGGAGAAACATAATTTTTGAAT
>QMMT01000138.1 GCA_003647385.1 Deltaproteobacteria bacterium | reverse complement strand
TTCTATACCAGTAATTTTTCCTTCATTGCTGATAATCTTCATGGGTGCTGTCAGGGTATAAATATTGATATTCTCCTCTAGAGCACCTGTAATTTCTTCCTCATAGGCCGGCATCTCATCCCTTGTTCGCCGATAGATGATGGAAACTTCGCAGTTACCGGTTCTTATTGCACACCTTGCCGCATCAATGGCCACATTGCCACCGCCGACAATTATTACCTTTTGTCCGCAGTCTGTCTTTTGGCCCAGATTGATATCCCGTAGAAAGGAAATCGCATCAATAACGCCGCCGGTTGTATCTTCACCCTCAAGCCCAAGGGTAAGAGATTCATGGGCACCGGAGCTTAAAAAGATAGCAGCAAACCCATCTTCTTTAAGGCTTTCAAAAGTAATATCCGTCCCAAACGAGGTATTGTTTACAAGTGAGACTCCGTGAGCCAGAATAATATTGATTTCTTTATCAAGAACATCAGGGGGCAGCCGGAAATCCGGTATCCCGGTTTTCAACATACCACCGGAAACCGGTAACTTCTCAAAAACAGTGACCTGATACCCTTTGAGCCGTAGAAAATATGCTGCGGTGAGACCGGCTGGTCCTGCCCCGATCACAGCAATCTTTTCTTTGCGATCCATTATCTCAGGAATATCTTTTGTTTCAAGATGAGCCCTGTCTGCTGCAAATCGCTTCAACTCCTTAATGGCAACGGGTTTATCCACTAGCCTACGCCGGCACTGAGCCTCGCAGGGGTGGGGACAGACCCTTCCTAAAACTCCTGGAAACGGGGCTTTTTCCATAACCAGAGATGCAGCCTGATCGTATTTTTTCTGGCCGATCAACTGAATGTATCCCTGGACATTAATCCCGGCAGGACAGGTTACCCGGCAAGGGGCCCTGTCTTTTTTTTCAATATTAAAGGTAATGGGAATTGCCTGGGGAAACGACCTGCCAATGGCTTTTCTTGATATCATGCCCATATCCCACGGATTGGGGATGGAAACCGGGCAAACATTTGCACATTCTCCACATCCGGTACAAAGATCTTCGTTAATATATCGTGGTTTGCGCTTGATATCCAATGTAAAATTACCGATAAATCCCGAGACATTGGTGACCTCGCTATAACTGAATAATTTAATATTGGGATTCTGGCCCACTTCCACCATTTTGGGTGTGCCGATACAGGCAGCACAATCAAGGGTGGGAAAGGTTTTGTCAAACTGAAGCATGTGCCCGCCAATAGTGGTATCTTTTTCAATCAAATATGCCTGGTGACCTGAATTGCCAATATCAATGGCTGCCTGCATACCGGCAATACCACCGCCAACAATCACCACATCCGGATTAACACTTGATATCTTTGTTTCAAGATGTGTATGAAAATTAACCCGGGCAATGGCAGCCAGCACCAGATGTTTTGCTTTCTGGGTCGCAAGTTCCGGGTCCTCTGTTACCCAGGAGACCTGTTCTCTGACAGAACACATTTGAAAATAATATGGATTGAGCCCGGCCCGCCTGCAGGCTTCCATAAATGTTTTCCCGTGAAGTCTCGGGGAACAGGACGCCACCACTACGCGGTTCAATTTAAGTTCCCGGATGTCCTTTTCAATCATGGATTGACCCGGATCAGAACACATAAATTTATAATCCCTTGATATTTCGATGTCTTCAAGGGTAGCAACATAATCTCTCACCGCTTCAACATCCACCTTGCCTGCAATATTCAACCCGCAGTGACAAATGTAAAAACCAATCCTGCAGGGGTGGGAATTCAAGCTGAAAGCCTTATCTGATTTAAATTTTACAGACCCCATCTCCTTAACCATGGATACCTCCAATTTGGTTTATGTTAACCTTACCTTTATTTTTAAATCACTTTTCTATTGGGGGAAGCTTTATGATAAATTCAGAACCAAGTTCCAAAATACTTTCCACAACAATAGTTCCTTTGTGTTTTTCAATAATTCCATAGGCTGATGACAATCCAAGCCCTACCCCGTATCCTTCATTTTTTGTTGTAAAAAACGGCTCAAAAATAAAATTTAAATCCTCTTTTGAGATGCCCTTTCCATTGTCTTTTATGGAAATAAAAACCAGTTTTTCCTCTAAGTTAAACCCTGTCTTAATCTCTATGGCCCCACCATCTTTCATGGCATCAATGGCATTAAAAATCAGATTAATCATACATTGTTCCAGCTGGTTAAAATCCCCATAAATATTGGGAACATCAGAGGCGCATCTGACGGTTAAAACGATATTGCTCAACTCAATCTTGTGGCTGCATAACAACAGGCTGTGTTCAATCAACTTTGTTACATCAATACTTTTTTGTTCCAGCTTTGTTTTCCTTGAAAATTTCAAAAGACCGGATACAAGGTCCGAACATCTCTGGGTCTCTGATTCTATTATTCCAAGATAGGAATTAAATTTGCCGATCTGATCCGGTGTCAGATCCGGTTTATTACTTGCTTTTTCACTGATCCGGATCATCAGTCTGATGTAATTTAAAATACCGGACAATGGATTGTTGATTTCATGAACCATGCTTGCGGCAAGCCGTCCCAGAGATATCATTTTCTCCCGGTGAAGCAGCTTTGCCTGGTCCGCCACTTCCTGTTCCAGGACCCTAAGCCCCCTTAAATCGCTAATAAACAACACCATGCTGTTCTGAATACTGTCCAGGGAGATGATAAAGCCGGAAATTTGAACCGGAATATCCTTCTTTTCTGTTGAAAGCATGGAGGTTTCGTAAAGAAACAACCTGTTTTTACCACCGAAATCGCTGCTGACCAGATCTTCCCTTAATTTTAAAAACCATTCGGGTTTAAAAAATGCCATCACTCTCATTTTTTTCAATACATGGGCTTTTGGATAACCCAGAAGATTTTCCATGCTCCGGTTATATGTGATAATGATATCATTTTCATCGCACCCAAGAATCCCGTCCATTGAATTTTCAATAAGACTGCTTTGAAATTTAACATTTTTTATCAGATCAGAACTGGTTTTCAAATTTTCGTTTTCCAGCAGAATGGTATAATCAGACAATTGTTTTCTATCAATATATCGCTGCTTAGCCCGTTTCAATGCCATGTGAAGAGCGGCATCATCAATAGGCTTTGAAATAAAATCCGATGCATCGAATTGCAGGGCTTTGACCGCCTTTTTAACATCGCCAAACCCTGTGGTCACAATGACTTCGATTTCAGGTTTTATCTTTTTTATCTTTTCAAGAACTTCAAGACCGGTCATGCCGGGCATTTTAATGTCAGTGATAACAATCTGGGGTTCTTCTCTTGTAGCAAGCATGAGGCCTGTGGGTCCATCTGGAGCGCAGACAACTGAATATCCGGCATCTTCCAGGGTGACTGTCATGATGTCCCGAATATCTTTCTCATCATCTATCAAAAGTATTTTCCAATTTATGGGCAACGCCATAGGGCCTCCTGTTGTTTGTTATAATAATAAAAGAGCAAACAGCATGCCAGGAGGATAAAAATAAAGTTTTTATGATGGCATCCCTTATGAATAAAGGATTTAAGAAGTATTTGATTCTGTGGAGAAAAAGAATGGAATGATACTAAAATAGCAGAACAGCAACTCTATAACAATGCAATATTGCAACTATACAGTCAAACTTCCTTTTTCACACCCCGGCATTAAAAAAGCCGGGGTAAGCGGATTACCTTTGGCATAGGATTCAAGGATTTCGTTGACACTGCCGCCGATAAAGGAAATCAATTGAATCGTACCGGCCTCGATCAGGGTTGAATGGGTTTGCGAAATAGCGCCGCAGATGAAAACCTCAATGCCTAAACGATTCAGGTCCTCTGTCAGGACGGCTTCCAGCTGTGGGTTAAAGGACTTATAAGATATATTTTTTATTTCTTCGTCTTTGATGTCCACAATTAAAAGCGTATGGGATGAATCAAAAACAGGAGCAATTCTCTCATCCCATACTGTAACTGCAACCTTCAACGACCCAGCCCCCTTCCCATACCTCTTCCTGACCCCTGACCCCGGCCCATACCTCTTCCCTGGCCCTGGCCTCTTCCCATTCCACGGCCGCCACCTCCCATACATCTTCCCCGGCCTTGGGATCCATTGTTTCCTTGACCGGCTGCATCTGTCAATCCAGCTTTTTCATTAACCGTGGGATCAACCGAAGGGGATAGTTCGCCCTTTTTAAACTTTTCTACAACATCTTTGATTAAACCTGCCTGGCCTGTAACAACCTGAATCTTACTTTCCGAAAAAACATTCATGGCATTGGGCCCGCAATTACCAGTCAGTAAAGCCTTAACATCCTTTGATTGGAGAAAGCCTGCAGACTGGATACCTGCTCCTCCTCCAAGGGATTTGAACTCATTTTCAAACACCTCAAAGCTTAAATCATCTGTTTGAACAATCATAAAATAAGCACACCTGCCAAATCTTGGGTCTACCTGGGAATTCATATCTTTCCCTGTCGAACTGATGCATATTTTCATATTGGACCTCCTCTATTGCGAATCATAAAATTAAGGATTTTAAACCTCATAACCCTTTTTCTAATTTACCTGTCCAATTATATTCGCAAAGACTATGCCAACGCTTAACAAAAAGTTATATAAATAATAATTCTGTTATTTCAATTAGTTATACTAATCTCAAAAAATATATTTTTTTTAAAAAATTCTACTATTGCAGAAATGCAACGGTATAGATACTCAAAATTGCAGCGAAGCAAAGAACTATTGCCTTTTGGATCTCCCATCAATTTTTGGAAGTTTAATTTGAAGTTTATCGATTTTTCTGAACAATGTGGTTTTATGAATACCAAGCGCCTTTGCAGTGGCGCTGCGATCATAGTTATTCTTTTTCAGATATGCTTTGATGACCTCAATTTCTGCAACCTTCAAGGGAAATGGTGATTCATTGTCATTGTCTTCTATTTCAATCAAGGACGCCCGTGTAAGCGAAGACGGCAGGTGTTCCGGAGCGATATCCCCTTTGGAGCACAGCACAAATGCATGTTCAATAATATTTTCAAGCTCTCTTATATTTCCCGGGTAATCATGGGCCATCAGGATTCCAAGGGCTGCTTTATCTATCCCGCTGACAGATTTGCCGCGTATTTTATTCAAGCTTGTGATAAAATGCTCCACAAGAAGGGGAAGGTCCTCCATTCTTTGTCGAAGCGGCGGCAGTTTTAGCTGTACAACATTGATACGGTAAAAAAGATCCTGCCTGAAGGTATCTGCATCTACCATTTTAGACAAATTCTTATTTGTAGCCGCGATAATCCTTATGTCTGATGTTTCCATTTTAACAGCACCCAGCGGCAAAAATGTCTTTTCCTCTAAAACCCGGAGAAGCTTTACCTGAAACGAAGGGCTGGTATCCCCTATTTCATCTAAAAAAATCGTTCCTTTATCGGCAAGTGCAAACAATCCCAGCTTATTTTTAGTTGCATGGGTAAAAGCGCCTGCTTTATAACCGAACAATTCTGATTCCAGAAGCGTATCCGGAAGTGCTCCGCAATTAATCGCTACAAACGGCTTATCTTTTCTCAGACTCAAATTATGAATTGCCTTTGCCATCAAGCCCTTACCCGTACCGGTCTTCCCACTGATCAACACGGTGCTGTCACTTTGAGAGACTTTTGGCATGGTTGTAAATATATCTTTCATTGCCGGGCTACGGCTGATCATATCTCCCATCTGGAAACTGCCATAGAGTTTTTTGCGCAATTCCTCCACAAGGCTGTGATCTCTAAACGTCTCAACACCCCCAATAATATTCCCGTTTTGATCTTTTAATAAAGAGGTGAAAACCGTTGTGGGAATCCGTTTTTTACTGCTGTTAATGATATAAGTGGAACTGCTGAAAAAAGATTTTCCTTCCTCCATGGTTTTTTTTAAGGCACATTCATTCTGACACATATTTGATCGAAACACATTCCAGCAATGTCTGCCAATCGCCTCTTGACGGGATATGCCGGTGATTTTTTCAGCCGCCCGGTTAAAGGACATGATTTTCCATTCATGATCGACCGTAAAAACACCGTCAGAAATGCTTTCAAGGACAATTTCGCAGACACTATGGGTAAAAGTATCCAATGGGGTATTTTTTTTCTTCATAGGCATCTCTTAAAATTATCAAACAATTTTGATCTGTTTATATTTACACAGGCTGTCATGATATTACCACATTTATAAAAAATTTTCCTGTTTCAATTAATGATTAATTGCAATCTTTATATGGTTTAAAGCAATCTATGTGCCAAAAG
>QMMT01000137.1 GCA_003647385.1 Deltaproteobacteria bacterium | reverse complement strand
GGATATAGCATTTACAGGCTCTCTGAAAACTTTTGTACATGAACACATGTGATGAATATAAATCCAATTTTATTGAATTAACATTGTTTTCTATTATTATTACACTTTTTTTACCTTACTTTTAAAATACAATTTACACCTCAACTAAATTTCAAACTTTTAAATAAAAATCTTGTAAAATATTGCTGATGTGCTAATAATTTCAAAGGTTCTAAAGATATAAGTATTCAAGGGTATGGGCAATTTTAAAAAAAATTTCCCATAAGTTAATTAATCTATGTAGATGGAGGGGAATTATCTATGAAGTTATTAAAAGTGTTAGCAATTTGCATTACTGTTCTTGCCATGTCAACGTTTGCCATGGCAGGTACGCTTGAAGATGTTAAGGCGAAAGGATTTATTCAGGCAGGCGTCAATGGCAGCCTTTTTGGTTTTGGGAAAGCAGATGACAAAGGTGTCTGGAAAGGCCTTGATGTTGACTGTGCCAGAGCTGTTTCTGTTGCCGTATTTGGCAGTCCTGACAAATTAAAATTCACTCCTTTGACAGCCAAAACAAGATTTACCGCATTGCAGTCCGGGGAAATTGATGTTCTTTTCAGAAATTGTACACAGACTTTAAGCCGGGACTCAGCTCTTGGCCTTGATTTTGCCGTAGTCAATTACTATGACGGTCAGGGATTTCTTATCCCCAAAAAACTGGGAGTAAAAAGTGCTAAAGAGCTTGACGGTGCAACCGTTTGTGTTCTTCCCGGAACAACGACTGAATTGAATGTTGCTGATTATTTTAGAACAAATGGGATGAAAATGAATCCGGTTGTTATTGAAAACACGGCTGAACTTGCCAAAGCTTTTTTTGCAGGCAGATGTGACTGTTTAACATCAGATGCATCCCAGCTTGCAGGAACGCGGGCAGTTGCTCCGAATCCTGCTGATTACATGATTCTTCCTGATATCATTTCAAAAGAACCCCTGGCCCCTGCAGTAAGACACGGAGATAACAAGTGGAAAGATATTGTTAATTATTCTGTGCTTGCGTTAATAAATGCGGAAGAACTGGGTATTACTTCTAAGAATGTTGATAAAATGCTCAAGAGTAAAAATCCAAAGATTAAAAGATTTCTAGGCGTTACAAAAGGGAATGGAAAATCATTGGGGATTGATGAAAATTTTGCTTACAACATCATTAAAATGGTGGGTAATTATGGCGAAATCTTTGAAAGAAATGTGGGTGTTAATACTTCTCTTGGTATAGAAAGGGGACTTAATGCACTCTGGACAGATGGTGGTTTAATGTACTCTCCGCCTTTCAAGTAACACACGACATTGCATTTAATACGGTGCAATTTTCATTGCACCGTATTTTTTTAAAAAATATATTTAGAAAGTATAATGAATCAAGCTATTGATAATAAAAATTCTGACCACATATCGTTCTGGTATGATCCTGATAAGCGATCCATACTCTATCAGATTGGAGCGGCCTGCTTATTTGTTTTTGTGGCATGGTATCTTATTTCCAACACAATGGCCAATCTGGAACGGCAATCAATTGCGACAGGATTTGGGTTCTTAAACAAGGAAGCCGCTTTTGAAATCGGAGAGTCATTAATTGAATATTCAGCGGCAGACCGTTATGCCAGAGCCCTTGGGGTCGGCTTTATAAACACCCTGCTGGTATCCTTTATTGGTGTTGTCCTGACGGTAATTCTTGGTACATTCTTAGGAATCGCCCGATTATCAAAAAACTGGCTGATTAATAAATGTGCTGCAGGATATATTGAACTGTTCCAGGATATCCCGGTCTTATTGCAACTTTTTTTCTGGTATGCCTTTTTTTATGAAATGCTGCCGTCACCACGCGATGCTCTAAGTCCTTTCAAGGGGTTGTTTTTATGTAACAGAGGACTAATCTTTGGAATTCCGCAGGGACATCCCGCCTATAAGTATATGGCAATTGCTGTAATAATTGCAGTGATTGTTATTTTTTTCATCAAAAAATGGGCTAAAAAGAGACAGGATTCAACTGGCAAGTCTTTTCCTGTTTTCTTTACATCCATAATTTTGCTGCTTGGCTTTCCTTTTGTGTGCTGGTTATTCGGCGGAGCTCCGACGGATATGAATATTCCGGTATTAAAAGGATTTAACTTTAAAGGTGGATTATCCATTAGCCCTGAGTTTGCAGCGCTTCTTTTAGGACTTGTTTTATATACGGCAGCGTTTGTTGCTGAAGTGGTGCGAGCCGGGATTCAGTCCGTGGCTAAAGGTCAGACTGAAGCGGCCATGGCGATCGGGCTAAAACCCGGACATGTTTTAAACTTAATCATTCTTCCCCAGGCACTAAGGGTGATTATTCCGCCGTTAACAAGCCAGATGCTCAATTTAACAAAAAACAGTTCTCTTGCGGTAGCCATCGGGTATCCGGATTTTGTTTCTGTTGCAGGGACTGCAATTAATCAAACAGGCCAGGCAATTGAGGGCGTTATGCTAATCATGATTGTGTATCTCATATTCAGTTTATCAACCTCTGCTTTTATGAATTGGTATAATAAAAAAATGGCTATCGTGGAACGATGATGATTGCAAAAAAAGAAAACAAGGAACTAATTAAACCGCCGATATCAAGTGTTGGTGTTTTAGGATGGATAAGAGAAAATTTATTTTCCAGTTCTTTTAATACCTTCCTAACCATCATCATTCTCAGTATCTTATGGTTTTCAATACTTCCTTTTTTAAAATGGGCTTTGATAGATAGTTGCTGGCTTCCGGATTCGAATTGCAAGGAAACAAGCGGGGCCTGCTGGTCAATTATTTCAAGTAATTATAAGATTATTCTTTTTGGATTTTATCCACAAAATATTTTGTGGCGCCCTGTCACTGCAATTTTTTTATTGGTATCATTACTTTTTATCAGTCGAAACAGGAATTACTGGAATGCAATTCTTGGATATTCCTGGATTATTTCACTCGTTATCATGGGAATCTTGTTAAAAGGCGGGGTGTTTGGACTTGAACCCGTTGATATTGAAAAATGGGGCGGCATAATCCTCACATTGCTCTTATCTGTTTTTGGTTTAACAGCCGCATACCCTTTAGGAATTATTCTGGCACTTGGACGACAATCCAAAATGCCGGTTATTAAAACATTTTGTGTTTTTTATATTGAATTGATCCGGGGTGTTCCTTTAATCAGTTTGTTATTTATGTCTTCAGTGGTTTTTCCACTATTCCTGCCCGAAGGGGTCTCCATAAATGGAATTTTGCGCGCCCAGGTTGCCATTATCATTTTTACCGCAGCCTATATTGCCGAAGTTGTCAGAGGTGGTTTACAGGGAATGAATAAAGGTCAGTTTGAAGCAGCTGATGCCATTGGATTAAATTATTTGCAAACCATGAGACTGATTATTTTACCCCAGGCATTAAAAATTGTTATTCCACCATCTGTCAGCGTTTTGATTTCTGCATTTAAAGACACCTCTCTTGTTGTGATTATCGGGTTATACGATTTATTAAAAACCACACAGTCAACTTTATCTGATCCAAAATGGATGGGATTTTCAGCAGAAGCCTATATCTTTATTGCGATCATTTATTTTATCTGCTGCTTTTTCATGTCTAACTACAGCAGGAAACTGGAAAAAGAGCTTGATACGGGTTTATAACATTTAATTATCAACTTTATTTATAAAGCGAATATTTATGAACGAAGAAAAAACAAAAAAGAATGATATTTCAAGTGAAGATACTGTCATTGAAATTGTCAATATGCATAAATGGTATGGTGATTTCCATGTTTTAAGCAATATTAATCTCACTGTTAAAAAAAGGGAACGCATTGTTGTTTGCGGTCCATCCGGATCTGGAAAGTCAACGCTCATAAGATGTATAAACAGGCTTGAAGAGCACCAGAAAGGAAAAATAATCGTTGATGGCATTGAGCTTACCAAGGATCTTAAAAATATTGAAAAAGTCAGATCAGAAGTTGGCATGGTCTTTCAGCATTTCAATTTGTTTCCCCACCTTACCATTGTTGAGAACTTAACAATAGGACCTATCTGGGTGAGGAAAACACCCAAAAAAGAAGCTGAAGAGATCGCAATGTATTATCTTGAAAAAGTTCAGATTGCAGAACAGGCAGCAAAATTTCCAGGGCAGTTATCAGGAGGGCAACAGCAAAGAGTGGCCATTGCTCGAAGTCTCTGCATGAAACCCAATATAATGCTTTTTGATGAGGCAACATCCGCTCTTGACCCTGAAATGGTCAAAGAGGTTCTTGATGTTATGATAAGCCTGGCGCGGGATGGGATGACCATGATTGTGGTCACTCATGAAATGGGATTTGCAAAAAGTGTTGCACACAGGGTTCTTTTTATGGATGAAGGAGAGATTATAGAAGAAAATGAACCGGAAGAGTTTTTCAACAATCCTCAAAATGACAGAACCAAACTCTTTCTAAGCCAAATTCTATTTTGATGGATTCTTAGTATTTTATGACTAATTTATAATACTGATTTGATTAAAAATAAGTCTTTGTCCCTATTCAACGGCTTAAACTTCATCGATTTAATTAAATATCATCAATCATGGACTTAAGCATTGGGTCCTTTTTGACATAAAATATAAATATTTTGACGTATAAGGTACAAACAATGCCATAGCAGTGCTATATTATTTCATCATCAAAAAAAATATATCCCCTCTTTTGCCCGTCCGTGACAAAATATCAGTGAAAATGATTGACCACTTTCTTTTAAGGAACAATTTTTGCATAAATTTATTTGGTAATGGGAGGGTCATTCAATAATGAATATATTAAAAGGCGACCTGCTTCACTATGCACTGACTGGACAATTTGATGTCATCATCCATGGCTGCAACTGCTTTTGCAGCATGGGAGCGGGTATAGCAAGACTGATTAGAGATACATTCCCCAATGCGTATCAAGCTGATCTGAAAACTGAGATGGGAGATAAGGAAAAATTGGGTGCATACTCCCAGGCACGTATTGAAAAAAACGGCAACATTTTCACCATTGTCAACGGATACACCCAATATGATTTTTCAGGCCAGGGCGTACTGGTTGATTATAGGGCTGTTCAAAAGCTCTTTGCCAGGATAAAGAAGCACTTTGCAAATCAGAAAATCGGCTATCCTAAAATTGGGGCCGGGCTTGCAAAAGGCGACTGGGAAGTGATATCAAACATTATTAACAAAGAGCTGCAAGGAGAGGATCATACATTAGTGGAGTTAGGTTAAGATTTTAACAATTCCTATAATGAAGATTCTGCTTGACATATAAAAAATATCTAATTAATAAGGGTTATAATGAGAAAAAGAATAAAAATATGGTTTCACTCCGGTACAACTTCTGACATCCGGGAATTTTCCATCCACAAGACCCTGTTGTCATTCATGCTCCTCATTATTATTTGTGCAATTGGCGGCGCATCCTTTATTGGATATGATTATCTACAGCTTAAAAAAATATCATTTAACAATATGGTTTTAAATCAAACCATCTCTCAGCAAAACAACGAAATCAAGAGCCAGAGAAATCAAATCCAGAGTTTTGCCGGTGAAATAGAAACTTTAAAAAAACAGGTTGATAATCTATCCATATTTGAGGATAAAGTAAGACTTATCGCAGACATTCAACAAACCAGCGATTCAAGTGGGTTAATCGGTATCGGTGGCATTCCAAAAGATCACCTTGACCAGGATATCCCCTTAGAACAAAAGCATAACAGCCTGATGCGTGAAATGCACCAACAGGTTAGTCAGACAAACCTTGCTGCTAAAAAACAGGCCCTTGATTTTGAGCATCTGATTAAAATGCTTGAGGAGAAAAGAAACCTTTTGGCTTCCACCCCTTCCATAAGACCGGTTGATGGATGGATTACTTCAAAGTTCGGGTATCGAAAATCCCCATTTACAGGGCGTAAAGAATTTCATTCAGGCCTGGATATTTCAAATAAAAGCGGAACAAAAATTATTGCAACGGCTAATGGAAGGATTTCCTATGCTGCCAGAAAAATGTACATCGGTAATCTGGTGGTAATTGATCATGGCCATGGCCGGGTCACCAGGTTTGGCCATTTAAAAAAGATCCTGGTTAAACCAGGTCAAAAAATCAAACGGGGTGATGTGATTGCCCTTCTCGGCAACACAGGAAGGAGTACAGGCCCTCACGTGCATTACGAAGTCAGAATTAATGGAACACCTGTAAATCCTTTAAAATATATTCTCAATTAAGTTCTTGTTATCCCTTCTTC
>QMMT01000136.1 GCA_003647385.1 Deltaproteobacteria bacterium | reverse complement strand
GTTTGTCCTGTGGAAGTACCCAGTGAGCATAACATGGGACTTGCCCAGCGAAAGGCTATTTTTAAGCAATACGAACAGGCTATACCCGGAGCGTATGGGATTTCTAAAAGATCCACGGCTCCGTGTAAGGCAACGTGTCCGGCTCATGTGAGTATCCAGGGATTTATTGCCCTGATGAATCAGGGAAAGTATGTTGAGGCGTTAAAGCTGTTTAAACAAGAACATCCATTTCCCGGCTCCTGCGGACGTGTCTGCCATCATCCTTGTGAAGCAGCCTGTACCAGGGGAGATGCGGATGAACCCCTTGCCATCCAATACCTTCACAGGTATCTGGCTGAGCTGGACTTTGAAGGAGATGAAACTTTTATCCCTGAAGTGGCTGAAAAACGGGATGAAAAAGTGGCCATTGTGGGGTCTGGCCCTGCGGGCCTGACGGCCGCTTATTATATGGCCCAGAAGGGATATGAGGTTACCATATTTGAAAAACTGCCTGTCAAGGGCGGTATGATGACGGTGGGTATTCCCGAGTACAGACTGCCAAAAGCTGAACTGGATAAAGAGATCGAGGTAATTGAAAAACTCGGTGTTGATATCCGGACAGGCGTAGAATTTGGTAAGGATATCACCTTGAAAAGTCTTGAAAAAGACGGATACAAATCTCTTTTTATGGCAACCGGACTTCATGGCTCACGGGGATTGGGTGTCAAGGGCGAGGAAATGGACGGCATCCTGAAATGTACGGATTTCTTGAGAGATGCCGCTTTAGGTAAGGCAAAAAAACTGACCGGTAAGGTCATGGTCATCGGCGGTGGAAATGTGGCGATTGATGTGGCGCTTACGGCAAAGAGACTTGGTGCGGATGATGTCACCATGGTCTGCCTTGAAAAAAGGGATGAAATGCCGGCCTGGGATTATGAAATTGAGGAAGCCCTGGAAGAAGGCGTTAATATTGTTAACAGCTTAGGGCCTTTAAGATTCCTGGGTGAGAACAGCACGGCAAATGAAGTTGAATTTCAGGAATGTACCTCTGTGTTTGATGAAAACGGCCGGTTCAGTCCCCAGTATGACGATTGTGTGCTGACGTCTTATGAAGCCGACACCATTATCGTGGCCATCGGACAGATGGGCGAGCTCGACTATGCAGACAAAGAAGGCATCGCGTTAACCCCGCCCGGCGGGCTTGAAGCTGACCCTGTGACCTTGCAGACACCTATTGACTGGGTATTTGCAGGCGGTGATGCATTTTATGGACCTAAATCAGTTGTGGATGCCATTGCCAGCGGTAAAGAGGCAGCCGAAAGTATGCATCGGTTTATTAATGGTCAGGACCTGGCAGAAGGTCGTGAAAAAACCTGGGATTTTGAAAAGCCGGATATAATGGATGTCCCCAGACTTAGGCGTGAAAAACCGCCCATCATCAGTCTGGAAGAAAGAGAAGGTAATTTTAAAGAAATTACCATGGGTCTTGCTAAAGAAGCCATTGAAAGAGAGGCGGCCCGGTGTCTTTCCTGCGGGATCTGTTCGGAATGTTACCAGTGCGTGGATGCCTGTCTGGCAGAGGCGATTGATCATGAACAGGTGCCCCAGATAAAAGAACTGAATGTGGGATCCCTTATTTTGACCACTGGTGCTGAAACCTTTGATCCGTCCGGGCTTGACGATATCTATATGTACAAGCGATCCCAAAATGTGATGACATCGCTTGAGTTTGAAAGGATTTTGAGTGCCGGCGGTCCAACCATGGGGCATCTTGCCAGACCTTCCGATGAAAAAGAACCTGAAAAGATCGCCTTTCTCCAATGTATCGGCTCAAGGGATACGAATAAGTGCGGGAATGGATATTGTTCGTCGGTCTGCTGTATGTATGCCATCAAAGACGGCATGATTGCCAAAGAGCATTCGGAAGTAGAGCTGGATGTGGCCATATTTAATATGGATATGCGAACCTTTGGAAAAGATTATGAAAAATATTACAACAGAGCTGCAGATGATGAAGGTGTGCGCTTTGTTAAATCAAGAATTCATTCTGTAATTGAAGAACCCGGAACCGATAACCTGATTCTTAAATACGCCGATGAAGCAGGTAATATGTGCGAGGAAGTATTTGACATGGTCATCCTTTCTGTGGGGCTGACCATTCCAAAAGAGAGCGTGGACCTTGCTAAAAGAATCGATATTGATCTGGATAAGTATAATTTTGTAAAGACCGAGACCTTTAATCCCTTACAGACATCCCGGCCAGGGGTGTATGTATCAGGGTCTTTTCAGGGTCCCAAAGATATTGCTTCTTCAGTAACGGAAGCAAGCGGGGCAGCTGCGGCTGCCGGGATAAAACTTGCCGGGGCGCGCCATACACAGACCAAAACGCTTGTCATGCCGGACGAAAGAGATGTCCTGGGAGAAGAACCCAGAATCGGCGTTTTTGTTTGCAGATGCGGTATTAATATTGCCGGGGTGATTGATGTTGAGGCAGTGGAAGAATATACCAAGACCCTTCCCAATGTCGTCTATACCGGTGAAAATCTGTTTACCTGTTCCCAGGATACACAAGTGAGTATTAAAGAACTCATTGATGAACATCAGCTCAATCGAGTGGTGGTGGCATCCTGTACTCCGAAAACCCATGAAGGAATCTTCATGGATACCTTAGAGGAAGCAGGGTTAAACAAATATCTTTTTGAAATGGCCAATATCAGAAATCAGGGGTCATGGATGCATTTTCATGAGCCTGAAAAAGCCACTCAAAAAGCCAAGGATCTGGTCCGCATGGCAGTGGCAAGGGTTGCAACCCTGGGGCCGCTCCATGATAAACAGATCACGGTGATTGATAAGGCCCTGGTAATTGGCGGGGGTATTGCCGGTATGACGGCTGCTAAAGGTCTTGCTGATCAAGGATATGAGGTTACCCTGGTTGAAAAGGAGAATGTCCTTGGCGGTCTTGGGAACCGGCTGCATCACACTATTGAAGGAGATGATATCCGGGCCTATGTTAAAGACCTTGTTGGGGCGATTGAGAGCCATGATAAGATAGATGTTCTTAAACAGTCATTGATTGTCGGGTTTGGCGGATATAAAGGTAATTTTGAAACCACTGTTCTTGTGGGTCCATCCATGGAAGAAAGAAAAATTGACCATGGTGCCATGATTGTGGCCACAGGAGCCACGGAATACCAGCCCACAGAATTCCTCTATAATGAAAGCGATGCTGTCGTCACCCAGATTGAACTCACCGACATGATTGAAGAGAAAAAGGCTGACAATCTTGACCGGGTTGTTATGATTCAGTGCGTGGGATCACGAAATGAAGAAAATCCCAATTGTTCACGGATCTGCTGCCAGAGTGCCGTCAAGAACGCTATTTTACTGAAAGAACAGAATGCAGATACCGACGTATTTATTCTTTACAGGGATATGAGAATGTACTCCATGCTGGAGGAATTTTACACAAAAGCAAGAAATCTCGGGGTTATCTTTTCACGGTTTGATCCGGAAAATCAACCCGAGGTTGCCAAGGGTGAAGACGGGAAAATGGCGGTGACGTTTACCGACCACGTTCTGGGCCAGAAAATAGAAGCCAGTGCAGATCTTGTTGTACTGAGCGCCGGAGTTAAGGCTGCTGATACAGAAGAGCTTTCAACCATTATTAAAACCAATAGAAATGCCGAAGGTTTTTTCATGGAAGCCCATGTAAAGCTTCGGCCTGTTGAAGCACCCACGGAAGGTATCTTTATCTGCGGTACGGCACACGGGCCAAAGTTGATTTCTGAAACTATTGCACAGGCAATGGCGGCGGCATCCAGGGCCACCACATTCATCTCTCAGCCATACCTGACCCTGTCAGCCGTGACTGCTGAAGTTGATCAGGATCATTGTGCATCCTGTCTTGTCTGTGTGAGATCCTGTCCGTATAATGTGCCTGTCATAAATGAAATGGGTGTCAGTTACATAGATCCTGCCCTTTGTCAGGGATGTGGCATATGTGCATCTGAATGTCCTGCAAAAACAATAAAACTGAACTGGTATGAAGATAACCAGTTGCTCAGCAAGGTGGAGTCTTTGCTGGAAGGGGTAATATAATGAGTGACTTTCAACCGGTAATTTTGGCATTTTGCTGTAATTTCTGAGGGTATTCAGCTGCGGACCTGGCAGGTTCCATGAGACTGAAGATCCCTTCGAATTTTAGAATTATTCGTGTTCCCTGTACCGGAAAGGTAGATGTTATCCATATCCTGCGAGCCTTTGAAAAAGGGGCTGACGGCGTATATGTCGTTGGATGTATGGAGGGAGACTGCCACTATAATGAGGGCAATTTTAGGGCCAGAAAGCGAGTTGAGCAGGCACAAAAAATTCTTGACCAGGTAGGCGTGGGAGGAGAGCGGGTGAAGATGTTCAATCTTTCATCCGGTGAAGGCCCGTTGTTTGCTCAGTTTTCCATTGAAATGGACAATAAGATCAAAGAACTTGGTCCCTCGCCCATCAGGGTGGCAAAACAGAATAAAAAAAATGCAGCTTAATATAAAAATTTAAATTAACAGCTAAATATGAGGTTGGCTTATGATAATAGCAGAAAAAAAACCCATTGAAGAGATCATTGATGATGTGAAAGACTTCAACAGAATTCTGGTTCTCGGATGTAACGAGTGTGTAACCGTATGCGAAGCAGGCGGTAAAAAGGAAGTGGAAGTGCTGGCATCGGCTTTAAGGATGTATTTTATCAATAAAGGTGATGAGAAAGTAATCACTGAAAAAACACTTGAGCGCCAGTGTGACCATGAGTACCTGGAAGAACTTCGAAGCAGCATTGATGATTATGATGCCATTATTTCCCTTGCCTGTGGTGTCGGTGTCCAGTTTGCTGCGGAAAAATATCTGACAATGCCCTTGATTCCAGGTGTAAATACAGTCTGTCTGGGTGCCAATGAAGATAGAGGCCTCTGGACGGAAAGGTGTCAGGCTTGCGGTTCATGCGTGCTTGCCAGAACCGGTGGAATATGCCCTGTTTCAAGGTGTGCCAAAAGAGTTCTCAATGGCCCCTGCGGCGGCTCGACAAATGGTAAATGTGAGATCAGCAAAGATGTTGACTGTGCCTGGCAGCTGATTATAGACCGATTGAAAGCGTTGGATAAAATGGATGATTATGAAAAACTTGCACCGATCAAAGATTGGTCCACAGACAGAGCAGGCGGTCCAAGGACAGTAACCAGGGAGGATGTGAAGATATGAGTGATTTAAATACCGCAAGTAATCTGGAAAAAGTATTAAAAGCAGGGCACATCGGTGTCACTTCCGAATGTGGGCCTCCAAGAGGAAGTGATGCGGAAGAAGTCAAAAAGAAGGGCATGCTGATCAAAGATCATGTGGATGCCATCAATGTGACAGACAACCAGACTGCCATGACAAGAATGTCTTCTCTTGCCGCATGCGTGCATCTCAAACTCATGGGCATTGAGCCGGTTCTGCAGATGGTAACAAGGGACAGAAACAGAGTTGCGCTCCAGAGTGACATCTTAGGTGCCGCCTCTTTTGATATCCCAAATATGCTCTGTCTTTCCGGAGACCATCAGAGTTTTGGTGACTGTGCTCAGGGTCAGAACGTTCATGACTTAGATTCCATGCAATTGATCCAGACCGTTCGTCACATGCGCGATGAAGGAAAATTCTTAGGGGGTGATGATATTAAACGCCCACCAAAAATATTTGTGGGTGCTGCGGCCAATCCCTTTGCTGATCCGTTTGAAATCAGAGTGCCGCGTCTGGCCAAAAAGATTGCCTGTGGTGCTGAATTTATTCAGACTCAGTGTATTTATAACATTGATAAGTTTAAAGAGTGGATCAGAAGATCAGTAGACAGAGGACTCACCGAAAAGACCTTTATCATGGCCGGAATGACACCTATGAAATCTGTAGGTATGGCAAAATACATGAAAAACAGGGTGCCTGGGATGGATGTCCCTGATGAGATTATTGCCCGCCTGGCCGGTGCTGAAAAAGGAAAACAGGCCCAGGAAGGAATTGATATCTGTGTGGAACATATTCAGGAACTCAAAGAAATTAAAGGGGTTTCAGGATTCCACATCATGGCCATTGAGTGGGAAGAAAAAGTCCCGGAAATTGTAGAAAGAGCGGGTCTTTATCCCAGACCGGAAGTATAATCAAAGCCCGTTAAGAATGTTTTTTAAGGATACAGGTTTTAGAAAAGTTTTTTCTTTGCCTGTATTCTTAAAATAGGACTCCAAGGAGACAAAATGGCAGTAATCGTAAAGTATATAG
>QMMT01000135.1 GCA_003647385.1 Deltaproteobacteria bacterium | reverse complement strand
TATAAAAAAGGATTCAAAGACCTGAAAAAAGATATCGCCCAATGTCTTGAGCAGATTGATTTTTTTAAAGATAAAAAAGGGCTTGAAAAACAGGAAATTTTAAAATCCCTTGATATTGCGGCGAATGCCTTGATTGTTTTTGCCAACCGGCATGCAGATGAGCTGGAATATTTGGCAAAAGACGAAAAGGATGCAAAACGAAAGACAGAGCTTGAGAAGATGGCTCATGTCTGTCGCAGAGTGCCCGGCAATAAGCCTGAAACCTTTCACGAGGCATTGCAGTACTACTGGTTTCTCCATGTCGGGATCATAACGGAACTAAACCCCTGGGATGCTTATAATCCGGGCAGGCTTGATCAGAATCTTTATCCTTTCTATAAAAAAGATATTGAAAACGGGACATTAACTAAACAGGAGGCCAAGGAACTGCTCTGCTGTTTCTGGATCAAGTTCCATAACCATCCGGCCCCTCCCAAGATGGGTGTAACAGCCAAAGAGAGCAATACATACGTGGATTTTTGCCTGATCAATCTTGGCGGTGTTACGCCTGACAACCAGGATGGTGTCAATGAATTGACCTATCTTATCCTTGATGTGATCGAAGAAATGAGACTTTTACAGCCAAGTTCCATGGTCCAGGTATCACGGAAAAATCCGGACCGGTTTATCAAGCGGGCATTAAAAATTATTGCCACTGGGTTTGGTCAGCCTTCTGTATTCAATACCGATGCCATTATCCAGGAAATGATCCTTCATGGTAAATCCGTGGAAGATGCAAGATTGGCCGGTGCTTCGGGCTGTGTAGAAGCGGGCGTGTTTGGAAAAGAATGTTATATCCTGACCGGTTATTTCAATTTGCCCAAGATTTTGGAAATTACCTTTCACAACGGCCTTGATCCAAGGACAGAGAAGCAAATTGGCCCTAAAACAGGCGACCCGGAAACCTTTGACACCTTTGAACAGCTCTTTGATGCCTATAAAATTCAACTGGAGCATTTTGTTAATATCAAGATCAAGGGCAACAATATCATTGAACAGATTAACGCAAAATACATGCCGGTTCCGTTGCTTTCCCTTGTCACTGAAGATTGTATTAAAAATGCAAAAGATTATAACCAGGGGGGTGCAAGATACAATACTTCCTATATCCAGGGCGTTGGTATAGGCACTCTTACAGATTGCTTTTCCGCATTGAAATATAATGTGTACGATAAAAAAGCTATTTCAATGAAAAATCTGCTGTATGCACTAAAAAATGATTTCAAAGAAAACGATATTCTTCATCACAAGCTGGATCAGGCCCCCAAATATGGCAATGATAATGATTATGCAGATGATATTCTTAAATTGCTTTTTAATGCATACCATGGATTGGTGACGGATAAGCCCAACGCCAAGGGGGGTGTTTACAGGATTAATCTACTGCCCACTACCTGTCATGTTTATTTTGGTGAAATCACAGGTGCCCTGCCGGATGGAAGAAAAAAGGGACTCCCTTTTTCCGAAGGGATCTCACCGGTACAGGGGGCTGACCGATCCGGTCCCACAGCCGTATTAAAATCTGCAGCCAAGATTGATCATTTAAAGACAGGGGGGACACTCTTAAATCAGAAGTTTCTGCCCGATCTTTTTAAAGAGGAAAAAGGCCTTCAATCCCTGGTGCATTTGATCCGGTCTTATTTTAAAATGGACGGCCACCATGTGCAGTTTAATGTGGTATCTGAAAAGACGTTGCGGGATGCCCAGAAACACCCGGAGAATCATCAGGACCTGATCGTCAGAGTAGCGGGATACTCCGATTATTTCGTGGATCTTACTTTAGCTTTGCAGGAGGAGATTATTCACCGCACAGCTCACGCTGATATGTAGATAGAAAGGTTATAAGTTCCTTGACCCTTCAGGCAGTATTTGATAGAGATTCAGGTTAAGGATGTAATATTTTTTGGGGAGGTCAGAATGGTTTTGTTGATAATCATTTTGGCAAAATTATTATAATGGAGGGTAGAATGAAAAAAATTATTTTAGTTGGGTTAAGTTTGTTTTTAGTTCTATCGTTTGCTTTTTCAGCAGGCGCAAAGACTTTAAAAGTAGGGTTTGCTGCAGATCCTGTATCCCTTGATCCACAGGTGCAGCTTTCCGGCGGTATGCTTCAGCTTTCTCACTGGGTATTTGATCCACTTGTACGCTGGACCCAGGATGGTAAATTTGAACCCCGTTTAGCGACAAAGTGGGAAAGAATTAACGAATATAGAGTTCGTTTTTATCTAAGAGAAGGTGTCAAGTTTCACAGCGGTAACACCTTTACCGCAAAAGATGTAAAATGGTCATTTGACCGCATGAAAAAAAGTGTTGATTTCAAAGGTCTTCTTGAACCCTTCGTCGGTGTTGGGATTATTGATGATTATACGGTTGATATTGTTACAACAAAACCCTATGCACTTCTTCTCAACATGGCAACCTACTTTTTTGCCATGGACTCTGAGTTTTATACAGGAACCGATGAGAATGGTCAGCCGAAAGATGCCTGTGTTAAAACCACCCATACCTTTGCCAATGATAATGAATCCGGAACAGGCGTGTTTGTTGTTGAAAGTTATGAGCAGGGTGTAAAAACCGTATTTAAACGGTTTAATGACTACTGGGATAAAAATTCAAAAGGTAATGTAGATACGTTTATTCTTACACCGATTAAAGAAAATGCCACAAGAGTTGCAGCCCTTCTCTCCGGAGATGTTGATGTGATTGACCAGGTTCCACCCCAGGATTATAAAAGAGTTGATTCTAATTCAAAAACCGGGCTCGTCACTGTTAATGGCGGTCGGATCATCACTTTTCAGATGAACCCGAACAGACTTGATGCGTTCAAGGATGCTCGTGTTCGTAATGCCGTTGTGTATGCCATTAACAATGGCGGTATCGTTCAAAAGATCATGAAAGGAACGGTAGAAGTCGCTGGCCAGCAGAGCCCTCCGGGCTATGCTGGATACAAAGCCAGCCTCTTACCCAGATATGATCTTGATAAAGCCAAAGCGCTTATGAAAGAAGCAGGATATGAAAAAGGGTTTGAAATTACCATGATGGCACCAAACAACCGTTATGTGAATGATGCAAAAATTGCTGAAGCCAGTGCCCAGATGTTGGCAAAAATAGGCATAAAGGTTAACCTTAAAACCATGCCAAAAGCTCAGTACTGGGATCAATTTGATGCAAGAGCTGCGGATATGATGATGATCGGCTGGCATTCCGATACAGAGGATTCGGGTAACTTTTCTGAATTCCTCGTGATGTGCCCCAATAAAGATACTGGATTTGGTCAGTATAACAGCGGTTATTGCAACCCAAAGGTTGATGAACTGACCATTGCTGCCCAGTCTGAGATTGATCTTGACAAGAGAGCTAAAATGCTTCAGGAAATTGAGCAGATTCTCTATGACGATGCAGCCTTCGTTCCTTACCACTGGCAGAATCATGCCTATGGTGCCAATGATAACTTTAATGTTAAACCTATCTTAAACTCTATGAATTTTCCCTATTTTGGAGATCTTGTAGTTAAATAACTAAATAACGCTAATATATGTCCGGGAGCTCTTGTTGTAAAAGGGCTCCCGGATGTCCAATCTTTACAAAATTTAAGATAAATTTATGTTTGCATTCATTATAAGAAGAGTTATCCAGGCCATTTTGGTCATGCTGGTGATAAGCCTGGTGGGATTTTCCATTAAAAACAGTATGGGTGACCCGGTTCGTGACCTTGTAGGAGAGAGGGTTACGCCAAAGGAAAGAGCCCAGATGGCGGAAAAGTTAGGGTTAAATGATCCTTTTTGGGTACAGTATGGAAGATTCTTAAAAAATGCGCTTCAGGGTGATCTTGGGACATCTTTTATCTACAGGAAACCCACACTTGAAGTGATATTAAAACATGCGCCGGCAACCATTGAACTGGTCATCGGTGCGGCATTGATTGTCATTCTGGTTTCCCTGCCGCTAGGGGTTTATTGTGCACTAAAACCCAGAAGTATGCTTTCCCGGTTTACAATGGGTTTTTCCACGCTTGGTGTTTCAATACCGGTCTTTTTAACCGCCATCATGTTTATTTATCTTTTTGCAGTCACCTGGCAGATCCTTCCATCCTATGGGCGCGGTGAAACCGTTGATCTGTTTGGAAATGGCTATTGGCAGTCCGGGATGCTCACCATTGACGGACTGAAACATCTTATCCTTCCATGTGTATCACTGGCTTCCATAATGCTGCCTCTGTTTATCCGCCTCATCAGATCAGAGATGATGGAGGTCCTTGAAACAGAATATATAAAATATGCCAAAGCAAAAGGACTTTCTCCCATGCGGATCTGGCTTGTGCATGCCTTTAAAAATACTTTGCTTCCTGTTGTAACGGTTTTTGGGATACAGGTCGGTATCATGTTTGCCTTCACCATCCTGACCGAAACAGTATTCCAATGGCAGGGAATGGGATTTATGTTTCTTGACTCTGTTCAGCGGTCAGACATTTCCCTTTTGATTGCCTATCTGGTTATTGTTGCAGCTGTATTTGTATTTGTAAATACGGTGGTGGATATTATGTATGGGTTTATCAATCCCACCATCAGGATAGCAGGGACCAGATGATACCATGACAAAGTTACAAAAATTTAAGGACTCCTATTTTTTATATAGTTTTAAGCGTGACAAGGTTGCTATTGTAAGTTTTATTATCCTGGTAATTTTGCTTATTCTGGCCCTGACAGCACCCTGGATTGCTCCCATGAATCCATATGATGCTAACAATATAGATATCATGGATTCTGAGATTCCTCCCATGTGGATCGAAGAAGGAGAGTCCAGATTTATCCTGGGAACCGACAACATGGGAAGAGATATGCTCTCTACTATGTTATATGGCCTTAGAACATCAATCCTTATAGCAGTGGGGGCGGTTTCCCTGCAGGCAGGCTTAGGCATACTCGTCGGCCTTACAGCCGGATACATCGGCGGAAAAACCGATGCCGTTCTCATGCGAATAGCGGATATTCAGTTTTCGTTTCCCTATCTTATGCTGGCAATCTTTATCAGCGCAATCTTTCAGGTGGTCTATGGGATCGGAAGTTATGAAAGACTGGCAGTCCCTCTCTTGATTATCATTATAGGGCTTGCTGAATGGCCCATGTATGCCAGAACCATCCGGGCATCTGTTATGGGTGAGGTAAACAAGGAATATGTTGAGGCTGCCCGTGTCATTGGTTTGTCCAGGCCCACTATAATGATCCGGCACGTACTGCCCAATTCTCTGACATCATTAATGGTTATTTCGACGATTCAATTTGCCAATGCCGTCATGAGTGAAGCCGCACTTTCTTTTCTGGGGTTTGGAATGCCGGTGACCAAGCCGTCCCTGGGTTCCCTTATTCAGGCAGGGTTTGACTTTATCTTTTCAGGATCCTGGTGGATAACTATTTTCCCCGGTATCTGGCTTATTTTGTTTGTCCTTGTGATAAATCTACTGGGTGACTGGCTCAGGGATGTCCTCAATCCAAAACTTTATAAAGGATAGTATTTGAAGATGTCTCACCTTTTAGAAGTTCGTGATCTTGAAGTTAAATTTGCCTTAAGATTTGGTGATATCACCGCCATTGACGGCGTAAGTTTTACCCTGGACAGGGGTGAAAGACTTGGCCTTGTCGGTGAGAGTGGGGCAGGTAAATCCGTAACCGGTTTTTCCATCATCAATCTGATCAGCAAGCCCGGATATATTTCCAGGGGAAACATCCGCTTTGAAGGAAATAAAATAAGTACCTATTCAGACGAACAGATGCGTAAAATTCGTGGGGACAGGATCAGTATGATTTTTCAGGATCCAATGATGACATTGAACCCTGTTTTTACCGTCGGCTTTCAGATGATTGAAACTGTTCAGGCCCACAGGAAAATTTCAAAAGCAGGTGCCCGGAAAATTGCATTGGAAAAATTAAAAAAAGTTCATATTCCATCACCGGAACAACGGCTTGAACAGTATCCCCACGAGCTGTCCGGCGGGATGCGCCAGAGAATTATTATCGCGATTTCTCTTTTGACCGATCCTGCCATTATTATAGCTGATGAACCCACAACAGCCCTGGATGTAACCATCCAGGCTGAAATCATGGATCTGTTACAGGAATTGTGCAAGTCAGATAATATGGCGTTGATATTAATTACCCATGATTTAGGCGTTGTGTCCCAGGTCACTGAAAAAATAGCGGTTATGTATGCCGGTAAAATCATTGAATACGGATCAACGGATCAGGTAGTGAAGCATCCGGTCCATCCCTATAC
>QMMT01000134.1 GCA_003647385.1 Deltaproteobacteria bacterium | reverse complement strand
GGTGCCGGCGCAATAAAGAAACCATCATCGTTGTGGATTTGAGTCATATTCTCTTTGGTAATGAGTTTTGAATCTGCTACATATAAAAAATCTTGATAACCCAGTAGGTCAATCAGATTCTGCCATTGTTCAACATAGGTATCAACATCAGCTGTGTTACCGCTATAAGCTTTCTGGAAAAGAGGAAAAGCGCTGTCAGAACTCACAGAAATAGACCAGACCAGTTGCTTTAAATCCTGACGATGTTTTTTACTGTACCCAAAGGTGATCTCAATACTGTCGGAGGTTTTGTTATTATCACAATTGCCATAAGTTGAAGCACTGGTGGTATCATTATGGCAGATATCATTTTTGATATTGAATTCTTTGATCATGTGTTGAGTAACAAGCATTTCCAGATTGCCAATACCATAGTCAAAAATTGCATCCAAGGTGTCTGCCAGGCGATCATCAAAATATTCATCAGGGGCAATGTCGGGTAAAATCACATCCAGTACCGTGGTCTCGTTTGCAAACTTACAAATTCGGTAAAGCTGTAAAATCTGGAACAGTATCCCGGTAATCATAGCCATTGAAGCCTGGCCATGTGTGAGAATCTTTCTACGTGGATCAAGCTGGATATTTTCATCAATGATTTTGGCAATTGAGCATCGTTCAAAATAATGCTTCAGGATCGGTGCAAAGCCGACCGGTTGCGTTTTTACAGATTTTACAACTGACTTGGTCATATATATCCTCTCTATGTAGTTGAAATCATTATACATATTGATTATGACAAAGTCTAGTTTTATTTGCAGTAATTACAGATAGTTACAAGGGGTTGGCTGTGAATACTGCCTTGATATACTATATTTCCATTGATTTCCTTTGAATTTCTCGTGTTTTGTGCTATTTTCTAATTCATGAACTTAATATTTGAACAAGCGAAATGTGAGTTATATATCCACTATTTTAATTTTAGGGATGTGGCCTTACGCCTTTAAAGCGTTTTCCAAGGTAATCGCAAATCAGCATAGGGTCATCAATCAATGTTTTACCGGTGGACAAGCTTTTTTTTGCGCCATCAGGTATCTGGTTTGAATCATCTAAAATCAGGACAGGACTGCCCTGATTCTCTTCACCTAAATATTCAATGATTTTTGGGCGAGGTCGTTTAAAATCAACAGATATGATCTCAAGCTGTTCTCTGATATTTGGATTGTAGGCCAAGAAACCTTCAATAATACCACAGTCTGGGCAATAAAAAGGACCGATATCGCCATCATCAAACCATGAATTGAGCATTAAAAGAATAGGTTTTCCCATTAGTTCTCCTATTTTTTTTGTATTTACTGCTATGGCTTTAAAACCCATACAGGGCTTAATCATTATTTCCCTCAGCCAAAAACTGGACCACATGACTTTTTAACAGATGGTTTTTTTTTAAAATCAGGATGTTCCTTGAAATAAAGTTTATCCTTGGCAAGATGACATTTTTTGTATTTCACGCCACTACTACACCAGCAGGGATCATTTTTTCTCGGTAATATTGCAGGGGGTACCTGCTCTTTATTGTTAAAAAGCTGACTGAACCAACCCATATAGAATGCTCCTATTTTTAAAAAACTCACAATGTTTCTCTAACAATAAGCTGAACATTTATTTTGTAAAGGATTAATGCCCAAATCAAAATTTAGAAGAGGAAGTTTTGTGGAGAAAAGATATTTCTCCGTTGCTTGGGGAATCAAACAGCAACATAAAAGATATTTGCCAATACGGTTTTACTGCAATGGTTAACAATGTTATCGACCATTCCGATTTATTACTTTTTCAATTGATCCCGATAAATTCCAGGTGATGATCCCTCTATTATTGTCGCACCTGCCGCCGCTGTGTAAAAATCGCTGGGACCCGTCGCACCAATTATAGCATATGCATACCCGTTCGAAGCCATTTTGTGAAGGCACGAGAGCAGCAATGCTTTGCCGATACCGGTACCGCGTTTCATCTTGGTGACACCCATGGGCCCTAAGAAATTTTTACATGTGCTGTCATAACAGGCAAAACCGATTATTATTCCGCCCTCTTCCGCTATAAAACAGGAAATCGGATTATTACTGAACGTAACATCACATTCACTCGCCCACTGTCTTCCGAAAGAGCTTTGAACCCATTCGACAAGGTCAAACTTCTCATACGCCATGGCAGTACGAATCTTAATTTTGTGATCACTCACCTTTTTGATACATGATTCTATTTTTGGCAAATCATACAATTTAACCAGCATGTCAGGCATATCGTTTGGCCCTCCTCTTAATGTTTAAAGGCTAACAAAATATGACACGGAAAGGAATGGTTTATTCGAGAACAAAAAAATAATAAAACAACCGGCTGAAATACAGACAACCATGACAGATCAGCAATAGAGGCTAATAAAATTGAAAAAAACTTACTGAACGATCTGAACCTCAACGCGCCTGTTCATCATTCTTCCCCAGGCAGTATTATTGCTTTCAATGGGGTGAATGCTTCCCAGGCCTTTAACTTCAATTTGACTTGGTTTTGCGCCCACTCCGAGCAGATAGCTTCTGACAATATTAGCCCTGAACTCAGATAATTTTATATTGTATTTTTGATTGCCATCGGAATCAGTATAACCCGCAATCAAAAATTTTATGTCGGGATAATCAGTCAGAATATCTCCAAAACTTTTTAATATCTCAAATCCTTCTTTGGTAAAATCATTGGTGTTATACTTAAAGCTAACGATTATTTTTTCTTTTATAGATTCAGGCTGTATCACCAATGTGTTTGATGCTTGAACAACAAGTTCGTCAAGTTCATCCTGAACGACTGGCTCAGGAATTTTTTTTTTCTCCTCCTGTAATTCTTCCATGCTGTTTTGATGCGCTTCTTCCTTCAGCATAGGGGGGGGGATATCCTTATTATCAATTTCAGGCTGAATGATTGATTCATCCGGATTTGTTTTTTGGGGGTTTAATTTTTCGGGTGTTAATTCTTCGGGTTGAACAACTGATTTTTCTACCAGGTTGCCCTTATTTTCTATACCGTTCAAATTATCAGGCAATTTTGATGAAGTTAAAGATTCGGGAAGCAGATTTGAGGTGGTATTTTTTAAACTATTAATCTGGCCATCAGCCTTGAATATAAATTGTTGAAAGCTTACAGGAAATAACATCCACCAGCAAACAGCTAAAAACAGCAAAAAACCGACTATCCCGATTAAAATATTGCCAACTCCTTTTGTTTTTTTCTCCTCAGAAGGCCTGGGCCTCAAAACGACCGGCTGGGATTGAACCTTGGGAGCCGCTTTTCGATGATAATTTGAGAATCCATTAATGTTACGGTTCCTGACAAATGCCGGAATTTTAAGCTCTTTGGCACACTCCTTTACGATGGCTGCATTAATTGTTTTGCTGTCTTTAACATAACCGGACAACAATGCATGGTCACAAATAACATTTATCCTTCTGGGAAATCCTCCGGAATACATAAACACTTCCTGGACAGCAGACGGCTCAAAAATAGGTTGATCTGCACCGGCAACGCTTAACCGATATTTAATATATTTATCTGTTTCATCAGGCGTTAATGAGTCGATATTATAATTGAGCGTCAATCTTTGCCGGACAGCTCTATTCTGGTCCTGATTTACAATTTCATTAAATTCATTCTGCCCCACAAAAAAAATATTAATCAACTTGGTATTTGTCTTTTCAATATTCGACAGCAATCGAATTTCTTCAAGCAATTCATGGGTTAACAACTGTGCTTCATCAATAATTAACAAAACTTTTTTATAACTGTCATAGGCATGATGAAGAAATTTTCTAAATTTTACAAGAAGCGCGCCTTTTGATAAAAATTCCTGATCAATTCCAAAAGAAAATGCAATATAATTAAAAAAATCAATATTTGAAAGACTTGGGTCTGGAACAGATGTACAAATAATATCATCACTCAGGCTTTGAATTAATGAATTTATCAGCGTTGTTTTCCCTGTACCGACATCGCCGGTCATTAACAAAAAACCTTTATTATCAAGAACACCGTATTTTAGTGTGGCCAAAGCTTCTTTATGTTTTTCCCCAAGCCACATAAAATCAGGATCAGAACTGATTTGAAACGGTTTTACCTTTAAATTATAAAATGAAGTATACATATGAGTAACTATAAATTATGAAGAAATTCCATATCTTTAACTTGAGTATTTTTTGTACCAAGAACCACTACTTCTATTTTATTATTCTCATTCTGTTTAAAGTAAAGACGTCCATTATAGGCGAATAAGACTTCAAGGCAAGCAGTTTTATGCTTTTTACCGGAAAAAACCTTTCTTTTTATGGTGACCCTGTCCGGTTTTTGATCCAACAAAAAAACACACTCCTCTGCCTTTATCTGTTGATCTTCACTCAAACTTAGAAATCCTGAAATTGCTTTTCTGTTCATTTCAATATTTTTATATAGAACACTAAATCGTTTAAAAATAAAATCGAATTCATTTCTTTTACTTTTAGAACTTTTCCTTCTTTCATATCTCCTGATTTTTGATTTCAGCTCATCAATTTCCTCTTCTTTCCTTTGTTTTAATTCAATAAAAGAATTGAGTTGTTCCTCAAGAGAGATGATCTCATCAAACATTTCTTCTTCATTTATTTTTAATTTCTTTTTGTCCTTTTGATATTTAGCATTCAAGGATTTAATATTCTCAAATAACCCCTGGCGCTCTTTTTTCAAATCTTCTAAAATCTGCTGATGAGCCTGCTCTTCTTTTTGCAAATCATCAATCAGCGCTTTTTTTGCTTTTGTATCACGGGATGCTCTTAAACTGCCGACATTATAATAAATAAAAAAAATCAATACGGCGACACTGAAATATACGAGTAGAATCAAATTGGCTATATTGGAACCATGATTCAAATTGATCTCAACACTGACGGTCAAATCATCGTTCAAAATCTCAAAATTCTGTTTTGCGATCCCTTCAAAATTACTATTTACCGGAAGACTGTTTGCAAACGCATCTGCATTAATAAAGGTCGGATAGATCAATTTTCCTTTATGGGTAGTGACAAAAACCTTGAGATCAAGACCAATATATTGAACCATCCAGTCCGTTTTAAGAAATGTATAAATATTTTTGGCAATCTGTTCATCAATCGGTACACGCCCCTCTAAAAGTATTGAGGTGTCTCCAATGAAAATATTTTCAATCTCTTGAAGGTAATGATTGTTAACATACTTTTGATAGACACTCAGGGTTGCGATATATAAAATTGGTGTAAATAGCAGGCAGAATATTGCTGTTTTCAATGGGAAAAATTTCATTTTTGCTCCGATTATTTTTTCAACCATTCTACTAACGGCAGACTTTATCTTAGAAAGCATTAATTATCAAGGTGTTAAGAAAAATATCTGTCATAGGATCATGCCGGATTGATTTGATTTAAATTCTCTTGAAAAAACAGGCGAATTCACCTATATATAACGTTGCTCTTTATTAATTCAAACAAACGAATGGTCAAGCACACCACTGTATCTTACTTGGAGGAAATAATGAAAGCCACTATAAAGTTCTTTTTTATCCTTGTTATTTTTTGTTTTATTTTCGGCTGTCAGTCTGAACAGGAAAAAAAAGATAGTTTTTTTAATAAAGCGAATAAGTACTATACCGAAAAAGAATATAAAAAAGCTGAAATAGAACTTAAAAATGCCATCAAAATAGATCCTCAATATGTTGAAGCGAATTATCTTTTAGCGGAAACCATGATAAAACTGGGGAATTTAAAAGGTGCCTTTGGTCAGTATTCCAAAGTTATCCAATTAGATCCTGATAACATGAGCGCCCAGTTAAAATTAGCTGAATTCCTTTTTCTTGGCAAACAAATTGAACCTGCCATGGAAAAAGTTGAAAAAATTCTTGAGAAAGAACCTCAAAATATCGCTGCACTGCATATCCAAGCCCAAGTATATTTAGTGAAAAAATCATATGATAAAGCAGCTTTAGTGTATACAAAAATTTTAAATATTGATGGCAAAAATATTCCTGCGCTACAGAACATGGCCAGGATTAAAGCGATTGGAAATAAACCACAGGAAGCTGAAAAGCTTCTTTTAAGTGCCATTGAAATTGATAACCAGAATATAAAATTATATTCTGCGCTAGCCGGATTTTACCTTAAAGACAAAAACTTTAAAAAAACCGAAATCCTGCTTCAAGAAGCGATTAAAAACAATTCGACAAATGAACAGGCCTATATCCTTTTGGGAAACTACTATTTCACTCAAAAGAAATATGATCAAGCTGAAAAAGCC
>QMMT01000133.1 GCA_003647385.1 Deltaproteobacteria bacterium | reverse complement strand
ATCCATTGGTATTAATATGGGACGGGCGGCCATGTGATGATATGATTTTTTTAATCGGTTATCATAAATGATACAGACTATTAAATTTCAAAGAAGTATGCCATAGTATTTTAGAAATTAAAAAGAAGAAAGGTATTTCATGAATCTGTTTGCCATATTGTCAAATATCGGATTGCCGGATATCCTTGATATAGCTTTTATTTCGTTCATATCCTATCAACTTTATATCTGGTTTTGGGGAACCAAAGCGTTTAAGGCCCTGATCGGTATTGTTGTTCTAAGCGGAATTTTCATTGTGGCAAAATCCTGGGGACTTTTTTTGACGACCTGGGTGTTCCAGATTTTGTGGCAGGTCTTTGTTATCCTTTTGATTATTTTGTTTCAAAAAGAAATCAGGCAGATGCTTGAACGATTCAATCCTTTAAGAACCATTGGGCTTAAGCGGGGTTCTACAGCTGATGGATGGGTCCCGGCATTTGCCAACTGGGCCTTTGATGCGGCAAAAAAAAGAATCGGTGCGGTTATTGTTTTTGAAAGAACAGATCTGGTGTTTGATTTGATTACCAAAGGGATTGCCATGGAATGCGATCCCCAGCCTGAAATATTGAATTCAATTTTTTATAAAGAATCTCCTCTGCACGATGGGGCCGCTCTTATTTCCAATGGTAAAATTTTAAAAACATCCTGTTATCTGCCCCTGTCCACAAGGGAAGATCTGCCCCAGGCGTGGGGGACCCGGCATAGAGCATCTCTTGGCCTGACAGAGCAATGCGATGCCTGGGTAATGATTATTTCAGAGGAAAGAGGGGAAGTCTCTTTTGCTGTTGATAATGAAATCAGAAAAGTCAAAGATGAAAAAGAGTTGTCAGTCTTTCTTGGGGAAGCAGTCCTTGAGTTCAAAAAGACCGATACAACGATTAAAGAAAAGATAACATCCTTGTTTACCAGGCGATATAAAATCAAAGCAGCTGTTTTTAGCCTGGTTTTTATTATGTGGCTGGTTTTTGCCGGGCAGCAGAATTTTGAAAAGAAAATTAATTTGCCGCTCACCTTCAAAAATATCCCGTCGGAACTCATGATATCTGAGCCGGTTGATCAAAAAATTTCTATCACCTGCCGAGGGCTTAGGAAAGATGTCAGCCTGCTGAATGAAAATAATGTCATAACGTCTATTGATTTGTTTTCAGCAAAATCCGGCACATCATTTTACACGATTACTACAGGGAATTTAACACTGCCCAATGACAGGATTCATGTGGTACATATCACGCCGTCAAAGATGGAACTGACACTTGAAAGAAGACTGAAATCGAATCAAGAGGACAAATCTTCAATAGAAAAAGAACCTATTTAACAGCAGCCGCCATCGCCACAGGATGCATTCTCTTTCCCCTTTATCCAGACCTGGATAATATAGGCGGCTCAGCCCACACCCGGGCTGACGGATATCGCCTGGGAGGGGCAGTTATTAACACAGGCGCCACATTCCATACAGGCATTGAAATCAACGATATGGGCCTTGCTCTGTCTCATTTCAAAAACTGCCTGGGGACAGACTTCGGTACACAGGCTGCAGCCGATACATTTTTCTTCATCAAGTACCAGGGTTGATACATCATCTAAATATCTTAAATTTTCCATGGTTAAATCCTTTAAGTTTTGGCTCAAAATGCAGAGTATATCCATAGCCCGGTTGAGATAACCAGGGCAACGAGCTGCACAGGAATGTATCGTTTCATTTCTTTTTCAACCCCTGAGGGGGAAGTAAATGGTGTGGTACCTGTAAAGTTCATGGCCAGAAAAGAGCTGATGGTCACACTGAACAAAAACAGTGCCGTAAATCCTGCCGGGCCGCTAATGGCGGATGACATGGCAATCATGAGGAGTGTGGCGAAAATACTGCCGGAAATGATACCTTTGAGGGCAAATTCACGTGTTGGGATAAAGGGCAGCAGAGTCGGGGTAATAAAGGCACCGGAAAATATCCCCGCTGCAAGGGCAAAAATTGAAATAATGCCTCTTTCCCAGACCGCAGAAAAAGAAAAAATACCTGGCCCAAAGCCTGAAATAATCAGCAGAACAAGTGCTGTAATCAAAGCCGGTTTCAGCACGATTTGAATCTCAACAGGTGTCAGAATGAAGCGTTCATACAGATTAAAGGTGACCTGCCTCATCTTTTTGTCTGCTTTTCGGCTGTTTTTTAGAAAGGACGGGATATCCTCTGCCCGGATCGGACCGTATACCACCCTGAATCCAGCCTGTTTTTTAACGTCTCTTGCCGACACCCCGGTTGCGCCTAACTGTGGAACAATGACCCGTTTATGATCTACAATTTTTTCAAGGGAGCAGTCTTTAATTTTTTTTACAAGTTCCCGGGTTGAAAAGGTTCCCTTTCCTGCAGCGCACCAGACATTAACTCCTTTTGTATCCAGTACCAGAATCCATGCGTTAATATCAGCCAACTTGTTTCTTAGATGATCAAACGTTAATTTAAAGTTTGCTGTTACAAGCACTTCACTGTTTTTATCCGGATTTCCGATACCATAGAGTCCGGGCGCCACTGTATATTTATGCCGGGTGATGCCGCATCTGACGTAAAAGGTTGAAAAAAGGTCATCTTTTCCTAAGTTTGACTTGATGATGGGAATACGGCCCGTATCGGTTTCTATAAACCTGTCCACATAGGAACACAGTTTATAGCCAGGGTTTTCATAATCTGTCATGGGATCAAAAAGTTCAGTCGTGCACGGCGCTGCGATCTCATCCATGGAGGACATGATATTAACTCCGGAGCTTGATATTTTATCCATTTGTTTTCTCGTCCTTATAAAAACTCTGGATATATTGTTTGAATTCATTTAAAACCGTTTTATCCACGCAGAAATAAGTTTTTGGGCCTTCGACTTCTCCACAGACAATCCCGGATTCTTTTAACAGTTTCAAATGTTGACTGATGGTAGATTGGGAATAGGGAAAGATATCGACAATTTCTCCGCACACGCAGGTGTTGATATCAATAAGGTGCTCAACGATTTTTATCCGTGTCGGATGTCCCAGGGCTTTAAATATTTTTGCAAGCTGTTCTGTATTCATTTTTCTCTTTACTGTGGGTTTTGGCTGGATCACTGCTGCTTTCAAAAGTCTCTCCCGCCTGTATTATCGTTAATCGACTATTAACGATAACTATTCGAACAAAAAATGTCAATGGGAAATGTTGTATGAACGTCTAATGAATAATTCCGCCAGCATAGTATAATGGCAAAAAAATTAGCCGTTGCGCCTCTAATTTTTCAAAATGCCGGGTTGAAAATACTATCCCTGAAGGGCAATCAGGATAATTTTTTAGAATCATATGCATACTTTTTAAGGAACCGGCTTTCCCGCTTTTTACCTCAATTGGATATGGTTTGCTTTCAAAGGTAACAAGGTAGTCAATTTCAGCACTACTTCCTTTTTTGTCTCTAGCCCAGTAGCAAATGTCTCCATCATTCGCACAAATTAATTCCTGTCCGACAAATTGTTCTGCTAAAGCACCTCTGTATGTATTTGAGAGATCTGATTTTGTTAGCTCCAGATAATCTGACATTCCACTCAGATGCTGCCATAACCCAATATCTAAAAGCAGCGTTTTAAATTTTTTTAAAGAAATATTCAAATTAAAAGGGGGCGTAATGTTACTTAATGAAGGTATCTTTTTTATTATTTTGGCATTTAATAAGGTCTCAAACGCTTTTTTAATTGTTGGAGAAGAAAACGATTCGGAAAGATGAGTATATTTTATCTGATTGCCAATATTCTTCGCCACGTTTTTAAATACGTCATTCAAACAGTGTTTATCAGCATATGGTGCATACTTTGAAAAATCATCCTGAAATGTTGTGATAAGCTCTTTATGAACATCAAATGAATCAGAAATGCTACCACTTTCAATAAATACTTTTATACTTTCAGGCATCCCCCCGATAAAAAAATATGTTCTAAGTTCACTGAGCATTGAATCATGTATTTGTTCTGGTAATTTTTCAGGCCCTGAGTTTATAATCTCCAATGCTGTTTCATTTTCAGTAGCCATAAGGTATTCTGCAAATGTCATTGGATACATATTTAGATATTGAACTCTTCCAACTGGAAAGGAAATCTCAGAAAGGGCGAATTCCAGCAATGATCCTGCGGCAATAACATGAATTTCATTCATTTCTTCATAAAAATATCTCAACGCGGTTATTGCTCTCGGGCAACTTTGTATTTCATCAAAGAATAGAAGCGTTTCTTCAGGTACTATTTTGGTTTTTTTTATTATTTCGATTGATTGTTTTATAACCATGGGATCAAGAGATTTTTCAAAGAAAGAGTGAAAGTCTCTTTCTTTCTCAAAGTCAATTGTGACGATATTTTTATAGTATCTATCACCAAAATTTTGAATTATCCAGGTTTTACCAATTTGTCGTGCTCCTCTTAAAATAAGCGGCTTTCTTCTTCTTGAGCTTTTCCAATCCAGAAGTTTATTTTCAATTAATCTTTTCAAAGCCATCTCCTTGTTTTAACGTGTGACCTTCAGGTTATAAAATCATTCAACTACTATAATGGATTGGTTTAAAAATACAAGGTTATTTTTAAGGTATCGCTTTAAAAAGTTTGGGTTGTTTATAGAAGTTATCCAGCCTTCATTTCAATGATATTCTCCCGGGCCATGGATTTCAGGTTCACGCCGACCCTGATGGCTTTCAAACCCCGGACATCCGGCATGTCATCCAGATCCAGAAATTCAAGATCATCATGGAGCTTGCCAATGCCCATGAGAAAATCAATATGCTGCTGGATTTCCTTACCTTCGGCCGGGTTGGAATAGACCACTGCAATCCGGCCGGGCTGGGTCAGTCTTTCTCCCGATCCCTTTATCAATGCCTTGTCTATTCGGGATTTAATGATTTCATGGCGGGCATCATAGGCACCGTCCACGTCAAACCGTTTTTCATCAAACCGGAATCGGATGGAAAGCGGTGTGTGGTTGACCAGGATGAGGTGACATGTATCTAAAGGAATTTGTAATTGCGGTTTAACCTGTTCCGTATGCCAGGCCAGACCACAGGAAAGCAAAAGCTGCCAAAGGGTCAGATCCTTGACATGAAACCCGGCAAGTTGCTGGTTTTCCATCATGGAAGCACCGATATACATCATATAGTCCACACCGTCGGTCTGGCGTTTTTCAAAATAATGGGGAAATGTCTGCTGGATCAACCCGTCCTCCTGGTCCAGGTAAGCGGACAGGGCTTTATTCAACTTAGAGACGCTGTTTTCATACTCTTTTCTTTTGTTGTATATCATGCCTGTGGATGAGTCCAGAGCAGATGTATAGGCATTGATTCGATTCACAACCCCGGGTCCAAGTTCTGCGAGATCATCAAAGATGGGTGCCACTTCATGATTTAAGAGTGAAAATACGGCATTCTCATCGCCGGAGGTTATTCCGGATGAGACGTCCTGAATCAGGTTTTCAATTCGGTATTTAAATTCTCGTAATAGCGGCCAGGGCCTTTTTCTCGATCCGGCTTTCATCACATCCAGAGCCAGGTTCAGTTGTTGGTTCAGGTCCTGTTGGATTCCTTTATTTCTGGCTAAAGAAGATCCTCTGATATCGGATTGCCCGTAAAAAGGAACCACACCCTTAAAGATGATGGGTTCCATTTCTGAAGATTCATCACCATGACGCAGTCGTTCCATATGGTCAATGGCTGCCTTTTCAAAACGCCATTCCACAGAAGGATGGACAGCAGTACACTCCTCTTTGATAATAGATTGAACCTGTTTGTTCATTCCATCCTGACCTCTTTTCAAGGCCAGAGAGAACAAAGGAGTGATCTGTTCCAGCAGAAGGGTATTAATGGAGTGCAGATCATTGGGCGTCGAGGTAAACATTTCCAGAAGTCCGATAATTTCTCCCTGGTAATATAAGGGAGATAAAATCATGGACCTGACCCCGACTGCGACGGCCTGCTGTTCTAAAGGAAGCAGGTTCTCTTTTTTACTGAGATCCGGTACATACAACACCGATCCCTTTTCCACAGCCTGCATCCAGATCGATCCCTCTATATCTTTAAGGTTAATATGGTGGGAATTGGAAAACAGACAGTTGATGTTGGAATTACAGTCACTTTTAATGAGCATGACCTGATCCCCTTGAAGTGCGCCAAGGCCCAAAGTCAAGTCCGGCCGTCGAAAAAGAGCTTGAAGTCGATCTTCCAACAGTTTTATACCATCGGAAGAAAAAATGGAATGCTGGTCAATCAGGTCTCTTTTAAAGGCTGAAATAACCTCTGATTCAGTGACATCCGTGGCTCGTACAATAGTAAACCCGGTAAATTCAAATTTGTCTAAATCAATAT
>QMMT01000132.1 GCA_003647385.1 Deltaproteobacteria bacterium | reverse complement strand
CAAAGTCTATCTTCTCCAGAGCCTCTTTTAAGAACCCATTGGCAATTATGTTTGATATATCACCTAAATATACATGGGCCTGCTTAACAAGGCTTGTTTCATTAATAACGATTGTTATGCTGTTATCAAGTTTCGGGTTATCTTTTGCAAAAAGGTCATTTAGCCCGACTTGCTGGACAACCATAATCCCGGCAATTAAAAGAAAGATTGATTTATTTTTTAATTTTGTAAGAAACATATCCGTTAGTTATCTTTTCAATCCATTGGCAGTGCTGAGCATACTGTCAGCAGTCTGAATTGATTTTGAATTTGATTCATAGGCTCTTTGGGCTGCAATCATTGCAACCATTTCTTCAACGACATTGACATTGGAACCTTCAAGAAAATTATTGATCGTAGTACCGGCGCCATCTTCTCCGGGTGTTCTTTCTGTTGCATCACCTGAACCCTCTGTTTGTCTGAAAAGATTATTCCCCACGGCAAAAAGACCGGCATCGTTGACAAATGTGCTGATTAAAACATTGTCCTCCCCGAGAATAGCCTCATCAGCACCATAAAACGTCATTGTTCCATCATTCTGGAGTGTAATGATCAAGGTATCATCAGGTATGGTTATTTCGGGTTGCAGTCGATCACCCGATGGGGTGGTTATATAGCCATCACTATCCAGGGTAAAGTTACCTGCCCTGGTATATAAATCTTCATCATTGTGCAGCACTTTAAAAAAACCTCTCCCCTGGATTGCCATATCCAGTTGATTATCGGTCTGGATAAAATCTCCCTGGGTGAACAGCTTTTGTACACTGGTGGGTTTCACCCCCATACCAAGCTGTATCCCCGTCGGGACCTGTCCGCCCCCCGGAGTAGTCTGGCCGGCAACCTGCATGGTCAGGTACATGAGGTCTTCAAAATTTGCTCTGGATTTTTTAAACCCGGTGGTGCTGACATTGGCCAGGTTATTGGCAATAACACCTGTTTGCATCTCTTGTGCGTTCATGCCTGTTGCTGATGACCAGAGTGATCGTATCATAAATTATCTCCCATTATTTTATCTGAGTTTTCCAACATCATTAATTGCTTTACCGTCAATTTCGTCAAACGTCATCATGGATTTTGTAAATGTTTCAAACATCCTGTGGTAATCAATCATGCGTACCATTTCATCGACAACCTTAATATTTGATTTTTCAATACTCCTGTGCTGTACGATTGGCAGTTCCACTTGAATCTCATCCGTGGTGTTTCCTTTGTAAGACAATAAGTTGTTTCCATCCCTTTCCAGTTTGTTTAATTCTTTAAAAGTAACGATATCAAGCGTACCAACGATTTCTCCGGAAAGGATAATTTCACCGCTTTGATTGATTGACAACCCTTCTTCAATATCATCATCATCAATGACAATAGCCCCACCCTGCCCCATTACAGGGTTACCATTCTGATCAACCAGAAGGCTGTTCATATCCCGGGTAAAATTCCCGTTCCGGGTATACCGGATACCCTCCTGCGTCTCTATTTTGAAAAAACCTTCTCCTGAAAGAGCAACATCGAGCGGATTACCGGTTGTCTGTATGGCGCCTTGTGAAAAATCTTTATTGATCTGTGCTTTAAATTTCGCATCAAAACTGATGGTATCCTTCTTAAACCCGGTTGTATCTGCATTGGCAAGGTTGTTTGATACGGCTTCTAATTTTCTTTCCTGCCTTAATCCGCCCTGAACAGGCCGAGTCATTTCAAGAATCATTTCTTTTATGGTCTCCTTTAAAAGTTTTTCACATAACAATAACTTGCAATATGGATGCCATAAAAATTTTTGGAGAAGTAAACTTAAAAAGAACAATATATGTTGTTATCACCTTTAGAGCTAAGAGTCTGAAAACCGTTTATCCCTAAAGCATTCAAGAGTAATCAGAAACAAAAAAAGATAAAAATATTTTCTAATATTATTTTTTTTATCTTAATTGTCTTCTCTTTCGCCAAAAATCCGACAGAATAAAAGGTTCATAATTGACAGAACACAGAAAATTTTTCCTATCTTACGAGTTTCCATCCATTTGGCGGACTCGATATATATAAAAAATCAAAAATATCTTGCATAAAATAAGCTTTAACGATAAAGACAGTCTTCACCTTCTGTTATTTAAAAAAAAGAAGGGGCAACAAAAAAACTACTATGGAATATTAAACATATGGCAGAAGATGATACACAGACAGCGAATGAACAACCGATTATTAATTTCAAAAGTACTGCCGATTTAACAGATTATTATTGCCCTTTTTGCAACCAGAAACTTTTCAGGGGCAAAGTGACCACTTTTAACATGGTCTGTTCAAATTGCAACAAACTTGTTAGAAGCGAGCAGGATTATCATAAAGATAACGAGGAACAATCCTGAGCCATTCTTTCCATCACCTTGCGTAACGTCTTCTCAGAATTTTGTGCCTTTGTGCGATATTTTATTCACCGATAAGTCCATTTAGGGGCCCCTGCCGGCACAGTTATTTGGGATATCGTTTGGAATTGATAGAATAAACAAAGGCTAAAAGTTCTGCCACTGCCACATAGATTTCTGCAGGGATCTCCTCGTCAATCTCCAGGGATGACAATACCTCAATAAGGTCAGGATCATCTTTTATGGGAATATCATGTTTTTTGGCAAGCTCAATAATTTTTTGAGCCACTTTGCCCTTGCCTTTGGCCGTTACTTTAGGCGCATTGGTCGTTTCACGATCATACTTTAGCGCAACAGCCTTTTTTTGATCTTTTTTGTCCATTTTATCTTAAATTACAATATTTAACACATTGTCATCACTGGCTTTGACCAAAGTTTCAATAAAACTGCTTTGTTGAATTTCTTCTTTTTTAGCTGTGTGACATTCTATTTTTAGAATATGATATTCAATACTTTTAAGACCGGTTTTCAGTTCGAAAATTTTTGATTTAACATATTTACAGGTATCATCATCGGAAAGTAAAAATCTTCCTGTAATCTCTTTTTTCAATATTGAAAAATCAGCTCTTAATGGACCTAGCTTCGTCATATTGAGCAAAAAAGAGATCTGGATAACTTTATCCGTATCCTTATGATTGCCCTTGGTCTTTTTTCCTGTATCTATTAAGAGCTGCCCAAAGCTGAATGCCGACTCGTTAAAAATCGGAAAAGGCAGTAAAAATCGGCCTGACTCCGAACTCTGGTGATTAAGCATTTGAAAATTTTCTATGGTTTCAGTAAAAGAGGCTGCCATTTTAAACGCATCTAATTTCCGGGGATCAGCCAGCAACAGCTCTTTTAAGATATTACCTTTAATATCCTGTTGTAATAAAATATTAAGTTTAGCTTTTATATCTGAAGAAGATGTATTGCCCAGCAAAATCGGTGCAATTTTTTTTTCCCATATAATACCGCTCTTCTCTATTAATTTTGGTAGAAATGTCTTATCCGGCTTGTCTGATTTTAATGCCATTTCATACAAAAGGTCTTTCACTCCTGCCACTTTGCTTTCAGTAATATCAGGTATGGAATCATTTTTTGAAAAAAAACTGATAAGGGATGATATCTGCCGGGTTGTTATTTTTTGAACCGGATCAATAAGCTTTAAAATAATGGCATCTTTTTCCTGGAGGACTTTAAGTTGGACCTCCTCACCAGGGGTAAGCTTTAGTGCCGTTTGAGCTATAACCGTTTGACCGTTTATCAGCAACTGGGCCTTACCATGGGACAACAATTGTATAACTTTTGCAGTAATGATCTGATTTTTTGTAACATTTGGAAAACTGCCTTTTTCACCACTCTCCTTATTGATCACCATTTGTGAGGAGGAGATATGGATACCGCTGATCATCGGCTATTTTCTTCCATTGCAACAAACTTTTTTTTAAGATCAATTACCAGTTGAACTTCTCCCTTAGGAATTAATAGTCTTTGGGCAATAGCGTCTATATCAAAATTTTGATTATACATCTTAATGATTTGATTCTGCTGATCAATTACAGTTTCTGAAGATGATTCAAAATTGAATTGACTTTTTCTTTCTTCCAACTTGTTTTGCAAAGCATCTGCCCGGGATAAAAGCAGATTGATACTGATAATTCTTGAATCCAAGGCATCATTTAACTCTTTTAACAGCCGCTTTTTTTCTTTTATCTGTTCATCAAAACTTAAGGCAGCTTTTCTTGACTCTGTAACTAAAGGCTCCAGCATTTCAATAATATCTGCCGCAGATCCGGATGCCGTTATCGCATCTTCCCGGGCATTATCATCGTACTTTTGATCCGGTTCACTCAAATTCAGGTGATTCAACTTTTTTACAAACAAAAATAAAAAAAAAACCAAAATAAAATTAATGATAAAAAGAACGGCAATCCAAAACTCAAGTGAAAATAATTCTATCATACTGTTGTGTCCAGCAGCCTGCCAGGTGCATCAGGGTCCTGATCCATCTCCTCTTGTTTTTTCTTTTTTTTCTCTTCTTTTAGAAGCTGTTTTCTTCTTACCTCATCTTTTTCTTTTTTCGCTTTAATTCTTTCCGACTCATCAAACTTCTGAACGGTTGTGTTTTTCGCCAGTTCACTGGCTTGCTGCTGCGCGGCAGCCTGTTCCGGGGAAGATTTATTATGGGCCTGATGTGTCAACTCCTGGGCAGCCACAGACTGTTGGATAACGATATTGTGCCCAGGTACGGTTGTCATTTCCAGACCCCTTTCTAACTTGCTTTAAAAGATTTAAAACTGACCCGGGCAATATAATGTCCGGGTAATACTTTTTTTAAAGTTGTTTCAACTATCCATAAAATATCTGCTTCCGTGATCTCATCTCTTTTTTCAGAGACAAAACTTTTATTGATGGAATCATAAATTAAGTCCCGATAAAATGATAAATTATTCTGGATTTCATGATAAGCTCTTTGATCAGAATAGTCGATGGAGATATCAGCCGTGATATAGGCCATATCTTTTGATAAGTCAGATGCCAGTATGACAAAATCCTTTAATATCATATTGCCCGGTTTATTAACCGATTCTCTGACATGAACATCCACTGTCTCGATTTCGATTTCTCTTTGTGTCTCAACAGATAGTCTTGCAATCGGGTTGTCTTGAGTCTCTTCGCCTGAGAAAAAGATAAAATAAGTTAATGGAACCGTTATGCCCAAAATAATCAAAGCTGACGCACAGGCAATGACAAGCTTAGACTTGTACCATTGGGATCCTGCCTTTACCTTTTTTTTCTTGGGTTTTGTGACAGGTTCCTCGTCATCTCCTTCTAAAACGACCTGGTCCTCGTCATATGCTTCATCCTCAGACTCAAACTCATCATTTTCCAGCATATCTTCATCTTCGATATCTTCATCTTCAATATCGTCATCAAAACTGCCGTCAAATTCATTGTCTGCTAAATCACCAAGGACATCTTCATCCTCCTGATCAGCAGCCATCAAAAGCGTATCAATATCATCCTGAGATATGAGGATATCATCCTCGTCATCTTCGTCATCAGACTCAAGCAGGAGCGCGTCAATATCTTCCTGGCTGACATCTTCATCTTCGTCACTATCAAAATCAAGCACTGTGATATCAGAATCAGGTTTTAAAAAATCCTCTGTATCATCTAAAACTGCATCTTCCTGCACATTTTGTTCATCTGATATGGCAGCCGGATCAACAGCCGACTCAGACTCTGGTTCAGCCTGTCTCTGGGTATCCGGAACCGGTTCTTCATCCAGTATTACAGCTTCGGGTTGTGCATCATTGTCAAGATTTTCAATCAAATCATCTATTGTTTCCTGGGAAATCAGGCAATCCTGGACGTCCATGGCCTCGGATTCATCAATGACATATTTATCTTCCTGCCTGTTGTCTTCGTTAACTGGTTCTGTTGTTTGATCATTAGTGACTGCCTCGGAAGACGGAGCGTCTTCTTCCTTGCTTTCTTCCTCATCATCCGGGGTTTCATTTTCAACTTCAGCATCTTCTGTCTGATCATTCAGTGAATCTTCGGAGACAGTTACATTAGAATTCATTAGTTGATCAATATCATCCTGGGAAAGCTCTCCAACATCCTCACCTGATGAATCATTTACCTCATCCAACGGTTCTTCAATGTCCTCTTTTGAAGACGCGCCCGAGTTCATCAGCTGGTCAATGTCATCCTGAGAGATCAGTTCCATATCATCATCTTCAGAATCATCATCATTCAGCGAATCTTCGGGTACAGTTACATTAGAATTCATCAGTTGATCAATATCATCCTGAGAAAGTTCCCCCAGCTCATCAACGGATTTGTTATCATCACCAGAAAGTTTATCCTCTGCTTCTTCAATGGAAGAGGAATCTAAAAGTTTATCAATATCATCCTGGGATATTAAACTCTCTTCTTCAATAGTTGGATCAGACAT
>QMMT01000131.1 GCA_003647385.1 Deltaproteobacteria bacterium | reverse complement strand
GGCAACATCGCCCATGCGCTTTTTGTAACCATTTTATCAAATTGCATTGCCATTGCTTCCATACCTTTTTTTCTACCCCTTCTTCTTGCGTCCCTGAAACTTGAAACAGATCTTTTTATTGACCAGAAAGCCATATTTGTCAAACTGCTACTTCTGGTATTGCTGCCCCTTATCACGGGACTTTTTTTTAAAAAAACTGTGTTGAATATCACGACAACACAGAAAAAAAGACTGGGAATCATCAACCAGTCCATTGTGATTTGTGTTGTATATATGTCGTTGTCAGGTGCCAGAGAAATCCTGTTGGCCCAGAGTACGATTTTCTTGTGGATACTCCCCCTTGTCGTTATGTTCCACCTGATACTTCTGGGGTTATCTTTCGGGTGCTCTCATCTTTTGGGCATCGGCAAAGGAAAGCGGGAAGCTGTTATTTTCATGGGATCACAGAAAACGCTGCCCCTTGCCGTCATGCTCCAGATCACCTGTTTCCCGGAATATGGTACCGCTCTTCTGGTATGCGTAGTGCATCACATTGCTCATCTCATGATCGACGGCTATCTTGCCGTTAAAATGAGATAATAAAAAATACGTTTACCGAATGTATATCATCTGGTATATTTATTGATCTGATCGAACTTTTATCTGTATATTAAAAACTTGGCAGGGACTGTTTTTTTTAAAACTAACGGCAATTTTATGAAAATGCTGATTTTCAAATTTTCTTTGATTCTTATTTTTCTATTCATCTTTTTGAGTCCTTTGAATGCTTTTTGCGATGATGCAATCACTGCCGACGACCTGGTTTACCTGACTGAAAAATTCCCCCCGCACAATTATGTAAAGGATGGCCAGCTTGTCGGCGCCTCTGTAGAAATACTTGAAATGATCTGGAAAAAGCTTGGTGCATCAAAAACAAGGGCTGATATTGAGATAATCCCATGGGCACGCGGCATAAAACGGCTGGAAAACGAACCCAATATCGTATTGTTCGGTATGGGATTTTCTGTTGAACGGGCCCAAAAATTCCACTGGGTTGGCCCTTATTATACCCATTCTCTCTCCTTGATTGCCAAAAAAGAAAATAAACTTCAGATCCATACTCTGGGGGATGCCAAAACCTTCCAAATCGGTGCTGTTCGAGAAGATATGGGACATCAGACGTTAATAGATTTTCATTTCCCTCCATCGAAACTTGACCTGTCAAGCGATATTGACATGTTATATAACAAACTCAAATATGACAGGCTCAACCTGATCTGTTACGTTGAAGAGTCTTTTTTCAACTATATTGACACACATCATCTGAATAAGAATCTTTTTGAACCGGTGTTTCAATTTTCCAGCATGAAATCAGGGTATGGATTCAGCAAAAAGATCCCGGCCTCTTTAATCCAGAAATTTCAAAAAGCACTTGATCAATTAAAAAAGGACAACGCTGTCAACGCCATCTTAAAAAAATACGGAATAAAATAGCTTTCCTTTAAAAAATCCTATAGTAGAAAAAATCGTTTTCTTGTTTTTCCTGTACTTTAGTTTAAAATTATTTAATACTTGTGTACAAAAAATCCTCTTACAGGCATTGCAGGAGAAATCAAATGGATCTTAAGAGTGTTTGTCCTGACAAACTTTTGACAACAAAAGAGAGTGTCAAAAAAATAAAAAATGGTTCCAGGGTATTTATCGGCACCGGATGTGGAGAACCGCAAAGGCTGATAAAAGCCATGGTAGAAGATTTATCTATTCAGGATATTGTCATCTATCAAATGCTTTCATCTACCCTTTCCAACTATGTCAATGATGAAAATTTTCTTTCAAGATTTTCCATAAAACTGTTTTTTATTTCTGTTTTAATGCGGCAATCTGCTTTTGAAGGAAAAATCGACTACATTCCTGTCTATCTGTCACAGATCCCTGAAATTTTTGCAAACCATGAAATCGGTCTTGACGTTGCCCTGATACAGGTCAGCCCCATTGATGATCACGGCTATTGCAGCCTGGGTATATCCGTTGATATTACCCTTGCCGGGATGAAAAATGCAGACATTGTCATTGCCCAGATCAATCCTGAGATGCCCCGAACCTGGGGAGACAGCATGGTACATATTGACGAAATTGATTATCTTGTGGAGCACAAAGAGCCCATACTTGAATCCCTTGCACAGATAAAAAACCAAAAGATTGTTGAAAGAATCGGTCATTATGTCAACAGACTTGTGGATGACGGAGCGACGCTTCAGATTGGGTTCGGACATCTGCCGGATGCAGTAGTTCCTTATCTTTCCGGCAAAAAAGATCTGGGTATCCACACACAGGTTATAACAGACGGACTTTTACCGTTGCTTAAAAAACAAGTCATCACTAACAAAAAAAAGTCATACCTCCCGGACAGGGTGGTTGCCTCCCTGTGTATGGGGTCTAAAAAATTATATGATTATGTTGACAACAACCCCATATTTTATTTTAAATCTTCAGAATTTGTTAATGACCCCAATGTGATTGCAAAAAATGATAATTTTATTTCCATCAGTTCTGCTCTTGAAGTAGACCTGACAGGACAGATCTGTACAGACTCAAAGGGATACCTTTTTTATAGCGGTATTGGTGACCAGGTTGACTTTATCAGGGGATCAGCCATGTCAAAGGGTGGTTTTTCCATTATTATCATTCCATCCACTGCCCAAAATGGTAAAATTTCAAGAATCGTCCCTCATTTAAGTGAAGGTGCCGGCGTAGCAACCACCAGGGGAGATATTGATATTATTGTGACCGAATACGGCATTGCAGAAATGCGAAGAAAAAGCATTTATCAGCGGGTGATGGAGCTTGCCAGGATTGCTCACCCAAAATTTAGAAAAAATCTAATAGAAGAAGCTAAAAAAAGACATTATATATTCCCGGATCAGCTCCCGCCTACAACCCAGGATCTTCTCTTTCTGGATCAGTACCATTATTCAATAAAACTGACCAATGAGAAGACCGTTGATTTCAGACCGCTTTTACCATCTGATGAATTTGAATCCAGGCATTTTTACTATTCTCTACAGGAAGACTCTATTTACTATAGATTTTTCAACAAACGAAAAGTCTTTTCAAGGGACATGCTTCAAAAACAGTGGGCCCAGGTGGATTATAGAAGAAACATGACCATCATCGGATTAATGCAGCTGGGCAAACGAAAACAGATTGTGGCCATTGGCTCTTATGCTGAGGCAGATGAAGATTGTGCTGAAGTGGCATTCCTGGTTAAGGAAAAGCTCCATGGAATGGGGATTGGATCATATCTTCTTGAAATCTTAGAAACTATTGCAAAAGAGAACCATTACAAACAATTTTTAGCAACGGTTCTGGCTGAAAACCGAAAAATGCTCAATGTTTTCAAAAAACGATATCCATCCGCTAAATTCCTGCGAAGCGGCAGTGGTGAGGTAGATGTTGAGATGCCTTTTAAATAGGTTTCTTTTTTGAGCCCAATTCTGGAAAATCCCAATAAAAATATTCACTTATCTCTCCATCAACTGAATCCCCCTGCCTTGTACTTTCCATCTGTCTTAACTCAATCCGCCGAATTTTTCCGCTAAAAGTTTTGGGGAACTCAGGCACAAACTCTATAATTCTTGGCATCTTAAATTTCGGCAGAATAGTGATGGTATGTTTAAAAAGGTTCAGTGCAAGTTCCCTTGACGTCTGATAACTTGGATTTAAAATCACATAGGCTTTAACCAATTGGTACCGGTTTGGATCAGGCGCACCAATAACGGCCGCTTCTGCCACGGCAGGATGTTCCACAAGGGCACTTTCAACTTCAAAAGGACCAATCCTGTAATCAGAAGATTTAATCACATCATCCGCTCTTCCCGAAAACCACCAATACCCGTCTTCGTCAAAAGATGCCCTGTCACCGGTATAATAATAATTGTCCACGAAAACAGAACTCATTTTTTCAGGACTTCCAATATATTCTGAAAATAGCCCAATGGCCCGCCATCGATTAAGTTTAACCACAATATGGCCTGCCTGGTTGGCTTTAGTGATCTCATTTCCCTCATTATCAGCCAAAGCCATATCATACATAAATGAGGGGGTTCCAAAAGATCCCGTCCGTATCTTTCCCTTTACCCAGGGAGGGTTCCCAATCATGGCTGTGGATTCACTCTGCCCATACATATCTCTGATTTCTTCATTGGTATGTGCTTTCCATTTTTCAATCACATCCGGATTCAAGGGCTCTCCGGCACTGACGGCTTGTTTTAAACACGTCAGGTTAAAAGAATCAAGGTTCATGTTCACAAACGTTCTCCAGGCACTTGGCGGTGCACAAAACGTTGTAACGTTATGACTTGAAATGGCATCAAGATATTGTTCCCCATCCAGAAAAGAAAATTTAAACCCGGTTATAGTCGCACCGACATTAAACGGAGCAAAAAAACTGGACCAGGCCCATTTTGCCCATCCGGGCTTACTTAAGTTATGGTGAATATCATCCGGTTTTATACCAATCATCACTGTGGTCGATAAATGGCCAACAGGGTATGATATGGCTGTGTGCCCGACTCGTTTGGGCAGTCCGGTTGTTCCCGAGGTAAAAAAACAAAAAAGGATATCATTGGATCTGGTTTTTACACTCCTGGCTTCAAAGGATTCATCTTCAATTGTATCAAATGAAGTCCAGCCGTTCTTTTGTCCTAAAACCAATTTGAGTTTTGGCCCGATACCTGTTGTTTCTTCAAGCGCTTTATCAATCAAACAGGCAGAATCTTCATCTGCTATGATAACTGTGGGAAAACAGGTATCAAACCTGAACATAAGTTCCCTTTGCGTCAGTGTTATTGCCGTTGGAATGCTGACGATTCCCGCCTTGATACAGGCAAGGCCTGCAAACCAATTTTCAGGCAAAACAGGACTCATCATATAGAGGTTATCCCCTTTCTCAACCCCTGACTTTAAAAATAAATTGACCAGTTGATTTGCTTTATGGGATAAAGTTGAATACGTGTATTTTTGGGTTGCCTGCGTATCAATATCTGTCCAGATCAAGGCTGTTTTTTCAGGATTTTTTTTAACATAAAGGTCTTCAAATATGTCCGAGGCCCAGTTAAAATATTCAGGCAGTTCCATAGCATTCAGCTTGACAAACAATTTTTTGGCACAATCCTCTTTGGCCTCACTGTCTTCCATCATATTTATTCTGGCAACTTCTTTGAAAATCTCTTTCATACCTTAAAAACACTCCTTGCAATCTGTTTTAATGTTGGCTATAAAATTTGACCAAAACACTTGATTGTATAATTTATCACAATCGACTTTGTCAAAGTTTTTTTCATAATTTCATGAATTTAATGACATAAATTAAAATGGACTGCTGTTTATGGCGAAAAACGATATCACAATTATCCTTGCCCCGCTTCAGGGGTTTACCGATGTAACGTATCGAAATGTATTTTCAGATCATTTTTCCGGCGTGGATGAGGCCGTGGCACCGTTTATTTCAACCATGGGCCAGATGCGGTTAAAACCATCCAGGATAAAAGATGTGGCCCCTGAAAATAATAAAAAACTTTTTGTGGTCCCTCAAATTCTCGGGAATGTTGCCGAAGACTTCATATTTCTTGCCGATCACCTTTATAGAATGGGTCATCATAAAATAAACTGGAACTTAGGCTGTCCCCATTCAAAAATTGCAAAAAAAATGAGAGGATCAGGACTTTTATTATTCCCTGATAAAATTGATGCGTTTCTTGATACGGTGCTGGCCAAAATTGCAAACAAACTTTCCATAAAATTACGGTTAGGCAGAAAATCAAAAGAAGAGATCTTTAAAATCCTGCCTGTTTTAGATCAATATCCTTTAGATGAAATCATTCTTCACCCCAGGACAGGGATTCAGATGTATGAAGGGGCTTCAGATCATGATGCCTTTGAGAAAGCACTTCTTTCAAGCCGGCACCCGATCACCTACAATGGTGATATAAGTGATTTGAATTCATTTCATATCGTTCAAAAAAAATTCCCCCTTATCAAACGATTCATGATTGGACGGGGGCTTCTTTCCCGACCATTTCTAGCCGAAGACATAAAGGGCATTATGACGGTTGAAAATCAAATAAAACGATTAAAAGATTTTCATGACGACCTTTTTGACAGCTATCAAAAAATATTTTCCGGGCCGGCTCATTTAACCGGGCGAATGAAAGGCTTCTGGAACTATTTTGGTCTTTCAATCAAACAGAGCAAAAAACCGCTTAAAAAAATATTAAAAGCCAACTCTATTGCAAAATACCAGGCCATGGTAGAAAATTTCTTTAAAACAAATCCTGAATTTATTGAATAAATAGGGGTTTTTACCTATTGTATTCCCCTGCTTTTTTTTACTATACATATAAAATCACTTTTTTTTAGAATATATGATTTTAATATGGAGATAATAAGTGAATAAGCTTAAAT